>JAFGTN010000460.1 GCA_016934075.1 Pirellulales bacterium | reverse complement strand
GTCGGGATCCGTGGGGCACATCAACGTGGAAATAGTTTTTTCATTGAGCGCTTCGGGATTAGGAGGTATATGGTTGTCTACCGTGAAATCGATTTGGTCGTATATCGCTTGTTGCTCCATGAAGGGAAGTAACTTTTCAAGCCAACTGTGGCAGTGCCCGATCTGAGTACCCTTGCAATATGCTCCGGCGGGAAGGTGTCCCTCCGACGAATGGAAGGTCTGAGCGGTCAGGGCGAGTTGTTTGAGGTGGTTTGTGCATTGCATGCGCCTGGCTGCCTCGCGTGCGGCTTGCACGGCCGGCAGGAGAAGAGCGATCAAGATGCCTATGATCGCGATTACAACAAGAAGCTCGACCAGGGTAAAACCTTGGCGGGATTTGTTATACGCACTTATGCGGATGTAACGTGCCATAATAAATATCACCTCCCCATCAGGGACTGGATAGTTGCCGTAGTTTGTCCGCTTCCAAGATGTAGAATAACACTATGGTGAGTTTTTTTCCAGAGTGCTCCGCGCACGCGGATTTCAAGGATTCTTGCCGGAGGAGTAGTATCTGCGGGGGGTGCTCCCGCGCGGCTTTTTTTGCCCGGTATACTGATCACTCCTTTGTAATATGCAGTCCTCTTACTCCCCGGCCGCTTTGAGGAATTCTTCCTCGTTGAATCGAATCGCATATACCTTGCTACCGCTTGAGTTTATTCGCAATATATACTAAAAATGTAGAACTTATCAACAAAATTAGTTTTCAAGCAAAAAAAGGTGAATGATGCATCTGCCGGCAAGGAAACTACGCGAGAAGATCGATTTGGGCCGTCCGGTGCTTGGCACGATGCTGCTGGAATTTTCCGGGCCGGCTGTTGTTTCGGTGACGGCCGATGCCGGATTGGACTTCGTTGTCGTCGATGGAGAACACGGTAACCAAAATCCGCGTGAGATCGAAAGCACCATCGAGGCCGGATATCAAGCAGGTCTGGCTACAATTATTCGGCCGCCATACGTCGACCGTGGCATATTTACTCGATCGCTCGATGCCGGAGCGGCGGGTGTCTTGGTTCCTTTTTGTTCAACAATGAAAGATGTTGAAGACGCCGTACGGGCTACAAAATACACGCCTGTTGGCTCCCGTGGTTCGCATCTATTTCGTGGTCATACCCGTCATCGGCAGACCGATCCGGCCGAGTTTATGGCCGAGGCCAACCGCGATCTGCTAACGCTCATTCAAATAGAACTCTGCGAAGCCTTGGAATTGGTTGACCGGATAGCAGCCACGGAGGGCGTTGATGGTTTGTATATCGGACCGGCTGACCTGAGCGTGGATATGGGCATTCCAGGTCAGTGGACCGATCCAAGGGTACTCGATGCGATTCGTGTTACGGCGGAAGCCTGCCAAAAACACGGCAAAATCATGGGCTGCCACTTTGGCGACCTAAAACAGTTGCCCTTGCTGAGCGGTATGGGCGTGCAAATGCTCGGATTCGAGTGCGATCTGAGTATATATCGCAGCGCCGTGATCGAGATGGTCGGCGAATTCCGCGACACTTTTTCGGCAGAGCAAGAATAACTTAGTAATCTAATACTATTGGGCGACTTGGCAACGAGTGCCCGGTTGGTTTGCCCTGACATGTTTAACATGAATGCCGGGGCGGGCGTCGTCGACGACAAGGATGCCCAAGCGACTTTCAGCCGAGGGCGGGTTGAGTCTGGTACGCAATGTGAAACTGCGCCCCGATTTATGGTCGATGATTTTAAAGACCATTAACTCGGGAGAACTTTTCACTGCACGTATAAAATCGTTTAAATCGTTGATCTTATTACCGTTGACTTCTGTAATGCGGTCGTTTGCTTCCGGGCGGTATATTGGTTTCGACCATTTTATAATCCTCTCTTCCTCTTGTGTATCGCGGTTGGATTCTTTGGTTTTGGGGATAGAGTAGAACTGCGGAGTTTGAGTTTTCTGTAGTTTGCCCTTGTGTGTGCGGCCTTTTGGATTTGCCTCGTGGAAGAGTTCGTCTGTCCGTCTGGTGATGCCTTTTTGGAATGTCGACCAGGAAAGCCTTTTTTGGGCGTTTCTCCACAGGAATCCGTAGGGCGGAACAGAGGGATCGAAAGCCGGGCTGGTACCGGTGCTGGATCCACCTACAAGCTGGTCGATTATCATGTCGAAATCCACCGGCGGGATCTTCACGCCGGGTGGGGCCGGTGTGTTTTCGCTGAAGGCAGATGCGTTGGACGCGGCTTTATTTTTTGTGCGGCTGAATGTGGGTTTTTTGCCCTTGTGTGCCATGGCAAGAACCATCAGCCCCCCACCAACCGGCCCGGCGGCGATTTGACCTTCCGTGGAGGAGTTGAAGTCGGCCAGCCCCTTGGATTTAAGGAATAGTTCGTCGAACAAAGGCGCTATTCGTTGGGGCGGAATGATCATCAACCTGGGGCCGGGCAGCATACCGCGGTCAATCAACTCGCTGCAACTGTCGGTTATCATCACTATCAGACGGGGGTTCTTGCGTTTGATGCGGTCGATGATCGTTTGTCGTGCTATAGAGGTACGCCGGTCTGGCATCAGGAGGAAATGCTTGCCGCTTCTCTTTTCCGTGGCGCCATGCCCGCTATAGAAAAAGATGACGGTATCGTCCGGACCGGCGGGACAGTTGTCGATGGCCTTGAGCATTTTGTTGGCCAGATCGAATAGATCGGAACTGATATCGGGTCCCGACCAGGCGGGATTTTCGCCGAAGTTATAAACAGCCAATTGATTTTCCGGCACATTCGCGTAAAAAACATCGAACATATTTCCCAGATCCGGACCGGTCGATAAGGCTATTTTGCCCGCGGCCGAGGTGTCGGCGGCCAGCAAGAGATAGATTTTGCTTGCTAGAGCTTGCGAAGACGCACCGATCAGAACCATAACCAGTACGGCAGTCAAGACTTTAGGATTAAGGCGTTTCATGGAAAACTCCTTGCTGAATTATTGGGCAAAGCCGTATTCTAAATGTTTCCTGCTTCCATTTCCAGCAGTCGCAGTTTTAACTTCACGCCACCTGGTGCCGAATAACCGCCAAGCCTGTTACCGGCAGCCAGTACTCGATGGCAAGGCACGATTAGCGGGACTCGGTTCTTGGCCATGCGGTTACCCACCGCGCGTGCGGCGCCGCGGCTTCCCGCTTTGGCTGCCAGTACGGCGTATGTCAGTGTGTGTCCATAGGGAATTTTTCGGCAGGCTTTGATCACTCGCCGGCCGAAATCCGTCATCGCACTGGTATCCACTTCGAAATCGTCGAATTCCACCGGCCGGCCGGCGGCGTAGTCCCGCAGGCGTTCGACCAACTCTTCGATCCAGGCATTTTCTGTTGAGGTTTCATTTGTATATCCGTCAGAATTGGCCTCAACTGCCCTCACAATTTGAACCTCGGCCGCTTTAGCCGTGTCATGGCCGAACACCAGATTACAGATAGTTCTTGCACGGGTTTCCAGTGCCATCCAACCCAGGTCGGTTCTAAAAACCCTGATTTCCGAGTGATGTAATCTTATTAGTTTTCCCATAATTATCGCAACCTCCATCATTATGGGTGGGGTTTACCCCCGGCTTTGACAGAACTCGGCCGGTAGATCTATACTATGGGCAAATCTATTGAGTTTACCGCCCCTCTGGAAGGGGAAAAATGGCGCTGGTCGAACCAGCAAGGAAATAATCGGATGAATCGCTTCAGTTCACTTTGCGATGATTTCTATGTCAACATGAATCTCAGCACGGAGATGGAGCTCCCGGCCAACCGCGAAACCGTCCTGCATTTTTTCGAGCGGATTCAAAAAACCTACCCCACGATGCGCAATTTTTATTGCCGCGATCAGGGTGATTTTGTTCTTGAAGAAGACAAGGATAAGGGGCATTATCGCTGGTGCACGATCGAGCCTCGCCGGGTATGCTCGGGACAGGTGAATCCCGAAGAACTCGACGCCACGCTGGCCCAACACCGTTTGGTTCTCGAACTCGCTCCCTACATGCTTTCGGTATCTCCGCTGGATTGCGAGGCCTTGGATCTATTATTCGGCTTCGATTTTTCCTTCCGCGGTAACCACAACGAGATCGTGTCCGAGGCTCTGGGAGTGAGCCCATCCATGGAATGGCTGTGTGATTTGCCTGGCGCGTCGGTTATCAACCATGAGCCGTCGCTGACCATCGCCCTGGACGAAGACTGCCGTCAGCAGTGTCGTATAAGCGTGGAAACCCGCACCAGCGCCTACCAGGTCCGTACGGGAGAATATGCCGAAGAGCAGTTGAGCGTCTACGTAACCGCGAGGCAATACGGCAGCCTGGACCCCGACAGCACCTTTGAAAAGGTTCTGCAAAACCTTTCGAAAACCTGCCAGGAGATGCTGGAGAACCATGTAACAGAGCAGATCCTCGAACCTTTGAAGCGAACGATCAGCCTCAAACGCAGCATGTAGTGCTAGTAGTTGGCCATCCACCGTCGGCTATATTATGTGCCCCTCGTACGAGTGTCACTTGGCCCTTGTATACTCATTAGGGTGGATTTCGGTTGCAGAACTATAAATCGCCTGTTCCTTGGTGTAAAATACAGCGTCTGGGGCATCTAGAATGTGCACTATTAGTATGGAAATATCACCCGCTACGCGGAATACACTTTGCTTTTGGGAGTAAACATGACAATTTCACGGCGTAATATCATCAAGTTTGGAATTGGAGCCACGACCATGTTGGCCACGGGAACCAATCCATTTGCGGCAATGGCCGCCGATTGTAAGGGCAAGATCCCCATCGGATTGCAGCTTTATTCAGTTCGCGAAGCCTGCCAAAAGGATCTGCCCGGCGTGCTCAAGAAAGTAGCCGCCATGGGCTACGACGGTGTCGAGTTTGCCGGCTACTACGGCTTTTCTGCCGATGAGCTCAAGAAGATGCTGGACGAGAACGGCCTGAAATGTTGCGGAACCCATATCCGTCGCGAGGACCTCATCGGCGACAATCTGCAAAAGACTATCGATTTCAACAAGAAGATCGGCAACCGCTACCTGATCGTGGCTTGGATGCCGCATTCTTACATGAAATCCATCGACACCATCAAGGAAGCCGCCAAGTTCTTCAATGACGTGGCGGCAAAGGCCAAGAAACAGGGCATGTTGGTCGGTTACCATGCCCATGGCGGTGACTTCAAAAAAGTCGGCGGCCAGACCGAAACGGCCTGGAACATGCTCTTCAACAATCTCGATCCCGAAGTGGTTATGCAAATGGACATGGGCAACTGCCGGGGCGGTGGAGGCGATCCCATCGCGGTGCTGAAAAAGTATCCCGGCCGCGCCAAGACTGTGCATCTCAAGGAAGACGGTGGCAAAAAAGATGCCCTTATCGGCGAAGGCGAGATCGACTGGAAAGCAGTCTTCGATATTTGCAAAAGCACCGGCGGCACCGAGTGGATGATTGTCGAATACGAGCACAAGCCCCGCGAGCTAGATCCTGTCGGCAAGTGTCTCAAAAACGTCCGCAAGATGCTCAAGTAACGGCAGCTTGCGCTTCTGATCACAAAACGATTTCCCAAAGGTAGCCGCTCCGGCGGGGATTGTCGTTTTCGCAGGCGTACAACGTTCCGTCGTCAGTTGCAATGATGTCGTGGCATTGATACATTGTCTCGCCTTCGGAGTCGACAACTTCTCCGAGCGATTCGAACTCGCCTTTTTTGTAGAATATTCGTATCAATTCGCATTTTCCATGGCGGCCACAGATGCCATAAGCCACTCCGTCTTCGGTCTTCACCAGGCTAGCCAGACGACTGGGGCGGTCGGGGGCGGGGTTGAACAAGAACCGGGCCCGCCCAACGTTCGGGTCGACTTGATACAATGATCCGGAAGCGCCACTGGCATATATCGAACCATCGCCGAAATTGAAAAAGCCTTCCGCCTTGGAGAATCCGAAAGATCCGTCCGGAAGTGGTAAACCTGTCTCGAAGAATATCATGCTGTCGCTACAGGGATCGTATTTGCAAAGCCGGGCAGCATCGGGACCTGGGCAGTCTTGCCATGCCCGGGTCAACGACCAGTTGCTCCATACGCAACTCTCATCGTCCAGCGCGATATTCTCGCCTTGCGCCATCGTGCCGTATCCGGCGCCTAACTGGGCCAGAATACGCGCCTCGCCCGTTTTCAGGCTGTAAGCGCCGAGGTATTCGGGCGAGAAATGTAAAAGGTAGAGTATCTGCCGATTCTCGTCTAAAGCGATCGACTGCACATAGACATGCGGCAGGGGGATGCCCAACTTCTGCAACTCGTCGGTTTCGGGATTGTACTTCACAATCGCCGCGCCGGGCGCTTCGAGATACTGGTCCGGGCAATGCAGCAGTGCGGGGGCGGCATATAAGCAATCATCACCAGCGGCAACCAGCGAACGGTGAAACTTGGCATCGTACGGGTCGGCCACACGACTATAATTCAGATCCACGAAACAATCATTGCCGCGATCGAAGGCAGCAAAGATGTGATTTTCGTCGAAGCAAGTAATACCCAGGTAGATCCGGTCATCTTGCGGCCTATACAAGGCGCAGTCCATGCTGATCCAGCCTTTTTTCCAATCCTCGTTGGCTAGAAAATCCTTGTACTCCCAATGATTTTCAACCTCATCGTTCCATTGATTTCCGAAATGACGATCTTGTAGTCTCAGGCTTCTGATTTTCATAGGATTATTTTCATGTTGTTGGTTTAATGATTGTTATCAAGGTGTCCCTGGCTATTGCATTTTTACTGTCGCAATCTCGTAAATATCTACCCTGGGTACTGTAAACTCGACGACATTAACTTTACATTTGAAATCTACCGTAATGTCTTCTTCACGTTCCGGACTGGAGAGCGTAACGCTTTTTGCTTTGAGACCGTGCGGTAGTCGCAGTTCGATCTCGACGTTATCAATAGGGCCGTCATTGCGATAGTTGACTAGATGTACAAGTCGCCGGTTTTTTTGTTCGGTCAGTTCGGCGCAAAGTCCCAGCGGCGCTTTCATGCTATGATCGCTGAGGAACGTAAAGGCATCTTGTGCCGGTACATTCGATAGCGGCTTGATGGCCACGGGTACGTAATTGCCAAGTTTACCCGCGAAAAGGATGTTTTCGCCTTTCGGTATATCGAGATAGTGAATGTCCATTACCTTCCCGAAAGATCCCATGGTTGTCTTTAAGGCGGCCCTCTTGTAGAGTTTCCAGCCCGGCTGAGGTTTAAGCCAAGTTGTCTTGGCAGCTTCCGGAGCAAACGCTACGAAAAGCCGAATCGGTGTTTTGGCGATAATTCCAAGCGAACTATCGGCTCTCGCCGTCCTGTGCGAGATCTGTACAGTGCGACAACCCAACAACTCATTTGGTGCGTCGACCAGTGCGTAATCGCGGTCTATGTAGAAGCGATGCCCAGCGGTAAGTTTCAGAGTGTTGGGTTTTCCGGGTTTTCGTTTTGCCGAAATTCGCAGCGAAGGCTTGCAGTCCAAGGCTGATTCCAGGGCTTCCATTACGGCCCCGGGGCTTTTGAATCTGACCACCCGTTCGGCCGGAAGGTCGGCAAGAACCGG
>JAFGTN010000459.1 GCA_016934075.1 Pirellulales bacterium | reverse complement strand
CCTTCGTGCAGCGTGCTGTGGCCGATCTGCTGCATATTCGAACCGTCGGCATTCATCGTGAAAAGGTTGCACATGATATGCCGGTTGCACATGCAATATTTCGGCTCACGCGTCGAGGAAAAAATAATTTTGCCGTCAGGCATGTAGATCGGATCGATATCGGACAGGCCCGAGCCGTGGGTAAGTTGGCGCAAATCAGTGCCGTCGGCGTTCATCTCGTAGATGTGATAGTCATCATTTATGTCACGCCGCATGGAAAAGAGGATCTTTTTTCCATCGAAGCCGACTTCGAGATCCCGGGCAACTCCATTCGGCAGCGATAGCAGCGTTTTCACTTTTCCATCTTGAGATACGTCGATGGTTTTGATCGCTCCGCCGCCGGCAAAACTGCCCGTATTGATCTCACCGGTTTGAAACATCGTGGCCGTGTTGTGGTGATCGTGTTTGTACTGTTGGCGGACGACGAAGACGATGGGATGGGCACTGAGAAGCGTATTTTCCAACAAGAGGCGGTTCGATTCCGCGGCAAGACCGGCGAGGCCCCAATTCCAGACTGAAAGGCAAGCCATGTTGATAATCAAGCAACGTGTTACGAGACTCGCCATTTTTGAGATTTCTTTCTAGATGGAATTCGCTGCGTTAGCCCGGTCGCCTGCGACCGGTTGGAGGAGATGTTGGAGGAGATTCTGTCAACCGGTCGCAGGCGACCGGGCTAACTGATATTCTCTTCTTCTTACATGGTAGCCGCACGGGGTGGATTGTGCTATACATAAAAGGAAGGCGTTATGTCTAATTCATTTGCGTTTTTTTCTCAGCAAGGCCAACTATGTCTGGTGATTCAAGTACTCATCGTGGTTTTATGCCCATACGACAGAATCGCGTGCTTTTGGCTCTTGCTTACTACGAACACCGTATGCATCTGGGCGCGGTGCGATATGCTCGAGAGTCTAATTGGATTCTAGATACCCGTATGGCTCACTATGGCACCCCACCGGAGTATTGGGAAGGCGAGGGTATTCTCACGGTGGTGTTGCCCGACAGGCCCGATTTGATCCGCTATTTACGCAAGAAGAAAGTTCCAATAGTCGGTTTGACGGCCGAATTGGAGGATATAGTTTCTGCCCGCGTGGTTTTGGATAACTTTCGTATGGGAGAGATTGCCGCCGAGCATCTCATCGAACGCGGATTCCGCAACCTGGCTTTCTATAAATGTACCGACTATACCGATATACAAAATCGTGAAGCCGGTTTCGCGGCGGCCGTCGAAGAGGCGGGGCTGGATTATATGTGTCTGGATTGGCATGCCGTTTCCCGCAAAAATCCCCGTCGCGAATTGATGGATTGGTTGACTCGGCAGTTGCGAGATTTGCCCAAACCGTTGGCGATCATGGCTCAAAGCGACCATAGGGCCTATTCATTGGTCAATGCATGTGAACTGGCCGATTTGTCCATCCCCGAGGAGGTTGCTTTGGTAGGCGTGGACAACGACGAATACACCTGCGAATTCGCGCCCGTGCCGATTACCAGCGTGGACAGCAACCGCGAGGAATTGGCCTATCGTGGAGCCGTCGTTCTCGACGAGTTGATGCAGGGAAAATCCGTGTCAAGCGAGCCGATCATCGTCCCGCCAATCGGTCTGGTTGTACGTCGCAGCAGCGATATACTGGCCATCGAACATCCCGAAGTTTCTCGCGCTTTGAGTTTCATATGGCAGCACTACCGGCAACGCATTGGCGTCGATGATGTAGTAGCCGCGACTACGGTTAGCCGTTGCGGCCTCTATCGAGCATTCGAGAAATATGTGGGTCGTACGATCCGCGAAGAACTCGAGCGAAAACGCATGGAGCACGCGCAGCGTCTGTTGCTGACGTCGCCGAGTAAGGTGAGCCATATCGCCCGGCAAAGCGGCTTTTCCAGTGGTGAACAGTTCTGCCGCGCTTTTGCCCGCACCACGGGCAGTACTCCCAGTGAATTCAGGAAGCGGGGGCATACAAATTTTAACGGTTCTTCACGGAATTAAGTGGGTGAAAGTGATGTCAACTTGCCTTCGGCAAGAGGTTTTTTAGGCATGGGCTAACAAAAGTATATTGATTCAAGTCAAACTTCATGGGGACAATGCCATGGTCTGGTATAGAGGAGGTAGGCACTGCTCCCAAGGCTCCTCGGATATTCTATGGTACAATTTGATTCAATTTGCGCGAAAGACGTCGTGATTGCGCAAAACGCTATTTATTTGCGAATTTACTTTGTATATATTGCATGAATGTTCACGGTTGTGTTGTGGGCAAAACAAGGCGAGGAAAGATTGTGCGAAATCACCTCCGTAGTGGATTTACCCTCGTAGAATTGCTGGTTGTGATTGCGATCATCGGGATCCTCATCGCGTTGTTGCTACCGGCGGTGCAAGCGGCGCGCGAGGCGGCACGACGGATATCTTGCAACAACAATCTCAAGCAGGTTGCGCTGGCGATTCACACATACCATGACGGCCACAATAGGCTGCCAATGGTGACGCCCTATTCGGATGTAGACACACGCGGGCCGGGTGGTGTCTGGGCCGCTTTGATTTTGCCGCAATTGGGGCACCAGCCGACCTACGACATGTTCGACTTCAATTACAGTATGGGCAATTCGGTAAATGCGGAGGCCGTGAAGACCGTCATATCCAGCTATATTTGTCCCAGCGCCCAGCGGGCCAGCCGGCCCGTTTTCGATGATCGGGCGGAAGCCTCATTCTCCATCAACCCGCATGTGGCGTTGGGAATGTGGTATCCGCTTTCCATGGGCCCCACGCAGCCCGACACGTGTCATTATTGCCCGGTGTCACCTCCCAGCTATTGTTGCCAGGGATACAACTACGGTACGGCCAATCCGCCCAATAACTCTACAGGCATGTTCGGCCGGCATCCGGACGGATTCCGGCTGTCAGATGTAACCGACGGTTTGTCGCATACATTCATGGCCGGAGAACACTTGCCTCGCCAGTGCGTCTACATATCCGCGTACGCTCCCAACTTCTCCATCGCCGGAACGCAGATCCCGCTGAACACTTTTGAAATCTGTTTGAAGCCGCCGGGCTGCCATGCCCGGGCGTGTGGTTTCAAGAGCGATCATCCAGGAGGCGCCCAGTTTGCCATGGGTGACGGCAGTGTGCATTTCATCAAGGAATCGATCGACTATCGTCTCTACAACGGTTTGGGAACTCGTAATGGCGGAGAACAGGTCTCGGTGGAAGAACAATAGCAACGCGCAACGAGGCGACGGAAATTCTTGCCGGAAAGGATGTGATGGAATATCGATTAGCGAATTGTCGTCGATCAAAAAACAGATCCGTCGTCATGGCCGCCGCCTGCTTTCTGGCGGGAGTGGTTTTTGCTCCGGTTTTCACCGGCTGTGGTCCGAGTGGGCCGGAGACGATACCCATCCGCGGAGAGGTTACGATCGAAGACGGAACTGTGCCGAGTAACTGTACGGTCTATTTCCAACCGACAGAAGTACCCGAAGGGATGCCGCTGCGGCCCGCAACCGCCAACGTTAACGGTGACGGCAAGTTCGAAGTCACTTCATTTCGATCCGGTGACGGACTTGTTCCCGGAACGTATCACGTCAAAATCGTCTACTACACGCTTCGCCCCGGTGGGAATCCGGAAATCGAAAGCCACTGGGCCATGCACACCCGTCAAGGCGACGATCTGGTCGTCGAATCGGGGAAGCGGCAAACGGGAAAGCTGCAATATCGTTTGTCGCAGACAGCCAAGTGACCGGCGGATAGAAGAATGCGCAATTTTGTAAAGTCCAGTACGTTCCCGGGAAGAGGCAAGTATAGTACCGTTTATCCGTGTTTAATGTTCCGAATCAACGGTAGACGGCCACGACGTTTCCAGACAAGAGCCGCCGTGCCGAGGACTATCAAAAAGAGCATCGACGGTTCGGGGACGGCAATCGAGGCGGACGTGCCGTAATACGCGGCCAGTATGCCCAGGTCGCTGATATCCACGGCGCCGTCTCGGGTGAAGTCGCCTTCGTACCACCAAAATCCGCTTGTGCCGCCATAATTCGCTGCCAGGATGCCCAGGTCGCAAACATCCACGCTTCCGTCGCCGTTAGCATCGCCGGGAATGATGCTGACGGCAATATCGCCTAAATTCACATTCACACCGGCCATGACTTGATCTTCCAGGGCGTACGGCGCCAAACCGGGCAGATCGAAAAGGATGTCGTATGTCCCGTCGGCGATGTTGAGCGAGTATGCACCATTGGCAAAGGTCTCTCCCGAATCCACAAGGTTGGTCGTATTGGCATCGTAGACTTTATAGAGAACACCGGCGTGCGACTCACGGTTCGGATCGCCGTCATTAAATGGATCCCACTGGCCGTTTGTGTTCTTGTCGTCGTATATAACACCAAAGAAATAGTTGGCCGGCTCGATCCACCATGCTGGACGACCGAACGCCTGCGTGTCCCAGTATCGCCGCGGAAGGGTGCCGTCTGTATCGTTATGGGGATGGTGGCCAAAGGCCGTAAAATCCGAGTTCATGATGTTTGCACGGTGACCAGAGCTATTCCACCATCCGGTGTGGTCGGCATCCATCTGGGTCTGATTAATGGTTCTGTTTATGGAATAAATCAGGATGTTCTCGCCGACGCTATCCCAGTTGTAGCCGGTATAGGTAGCCCGATCGCCCGGCCCTGCGCCGGTGAAACCGGTTGAAGGGCTCCATTCAGTATGCGAGAACGAGGCGGGCGGCCAGTTGTTATCACGGTTTGCACCCATCCACTCGGAGTGGTTCTGGGCAGCACGGCCAAGCAGAAGGTCGTAGGCCAGTGGGTGTGTCGGGGTTTCGCCATAGCTCGTGCCGCGACGGAGATCCTCGCCGGCGGGATCTGTACGAGCGGCGTTGACCAGCCTGAGCATGTAGAGATTCCAGTCGGTAGGCTCTTGAGGAAGTGAGGATTCGGCAAAAGCCAACGATGCTAATACCAAGAACACAGTGAGGAAAACAACAACGAATTTCACCATCATATCCTCCAGTCTGTTGGTGCAACGGATTTGAAAAATGATAACTCATAAGGCATAAAACGGCCGTAGAAAGTATGATAACCAATACATACCCGGATTGTCAATAAAGATTAGATATCGAGCGAATATGAGTGAAGTTCCACGGTCATATCTTGCCTCCTCCACAAGGAACACGATAAGCTGATGATCTTTGATTGGCATATTACGTGAGATTTTTTCGCGGCGGTCGTGGAATGCCGACTGCCTCGCCTCCGACACCTTTACGCATCACCGCACACTGACCGACGGCTGTCTGGCAAACATTTGCATTCGTCAGGGACGAAAGCTAAAATGGGATCTACAGCCACCTGCATCAAGCAAATTGCTTATTGGTTTCTCCTGAATATAAAGGATGAGGGCGCGAAATGCTTGGCGGAAAAGAGTTGCTTTTTACTTCGTTGCTTGCCGCGGCTGCCGTAATGATCCTTCCGAGCAGTTATTCCGCGGTGGCCGAAACGCAACTGCCCGCGGCTAAACCCGTGCCGGACGTGCAGGTTATCCCGTTGCCTTACGAGCAGGCGTCGTTTCGGCACAGGGGTCGCGAACTGACGCGATTCCATTTCGGCCCGTCGTTGCGGCGGCCGTTCTGTTACCCTCTAACT
>JAFGTN010000458.1 GCA_016934075.1 Pirellulales bacterium | reverse complement strand
ATCGGTCACGCCCGGCTTGGGCAGGACGTAGATCAAGCGTTCGCAGACGTGCGGCGGCTGTTGCAGATTGGCGTCGCCCACGCGGCCGATTATGGTCTGCTCGACTATACCGTCGGCCAACAGTTCCGTGGCGATGCGCTCGACCTGTTCGCGCTGGAGGTTACCTTGCAGAAGAAAGCCGCGGCCTGCCACGACGTCCAGATCTTCGGCCAGCCCCAAATCGGCCGCTTCATTTGTCACTTCCTCGGCGGCCGGGTTGGCCCGACCTTCGCCCGGATATATGTCAACTTCCCAAAGCATCGCGATTATTCTTAGCTAATGTGAGAATACGTTCTATCATGGCCTCGTCACCGTTGCGAATGGCCGTTTCCAATGAAGCCAGGTTACGACCGAAATGAGACAACGCCGCCAGGATGTTATCGCGATTGAGGTCGAATATATGCTTCCAAATTTCCGGACCGCCGGCGGCGATCCGCGTCGTGTCGAGAAATCCGGTACTGATGAGTCGAAAAAATTCCTCGGGCACGCTGCATGCCAGGACTGCGGCCACGGCATGCGGCAAGTGGCTGGTCATGGCCACCGCCTTGTCGTGATCGGCGGCCGACATTTTTACGACCATCGACCCCAAGGCCGTCCAGAAGGTTTCCAATAAATCGAAATCCTCGGCTAGCGTGTTCTTCGTAGGAGTTACCACCGTCACGCGTCCCTCGAACAGATCGGCCGACGCATGGGCCGGGCCGATTTTCTCACCGCCGGCCAGCGGGTGGCTGCCCAAAAATCGGCAACCGCGCGGCAACTTGGCCTCGGGCGTGGGATTATCGGTGTCGTAGTTGAAGGTCTCGACTATGGTCGACTTGGTACTTCCGGAATCGGTAATCAGTGTATCTGGTGGGCAGTTTTCTGCCACGCGCCGCACATCGTCGACAACTCTTCCCACCGACGTACAAACAATTACCAAGTCTGCCTCAGCCACCCCCTTTGCCAAATCCACGGTAGTATTATTAACCGCACCCACCCTGCGAGCGGTGCGAAGGCTCTCCTGACGATGCCCGATGCCGATTACCCGCTCGGCCAATCCACGCTTGCGTACTGCCATTCCAATCGAACCACCAATGAAACCAACCCCGACAATGGCAACCGTATTCAACTGTTTCATGGGCAATTCTCACAGGAACACAACTTTATAAAACAGCCACTGCTGGCTGTTGGGGGATAGTGCATGCGAACAAGCTGGACATTGTAGCAGATCGCGAGCGGCTTGACCCGGGGGGGCCGAGATGGGGGGAGGAGTAGGCTCGGGGACTACTGTTCAGAGAAATCCAAAACCTCACCGCCCTGGCTTGTTCCCAGAGCACGCCATAGACGCAATTCAACGTTATCGCTGTAGAAGCTTACCGAACCGTCGCAAAATGCCACCTGTACTCCACCGGGGTGCCGACTGCGGGCAGCCATGGTCATGGGTAGGGCTAGGCTGTGTCCACCAATACATGGTGGATTGGGAGCTTTCGATTTGCAGTAGCCGGACGACTGCATAATGTCCGGCGATGGCGAGTTGGGCATAAGATAGGTCTGGAAGCCCGAGGCATATCCCCACCAGCTAAAGCCGCGGAGGTCCTGAGCACCATCGACCTCCTGGCCTTGTACACATTCAGAGAACATCAGCGTCTGGCTCGTCCCGTCGGTAATGTCACGAAATTTGAAGATCTGCATCGGTCTATTGTCACTACCATCAGCGGTTTGCCATCCACTGATCGAGAAAGGCGCGCCCATGAACTCCACACCGTTGAGTACCGGCCTCGCGCCATCGTAAACATCGCGATCGCCGGACGGAATGGCGAATCCCGTATTACCGTAGTTACAAACGTAGTTATGACAAGTCACTCCGCTATAGTGGCTGGTGGGTGTGTCGCTGGGACAGGTGTAACAATCGAATCGGCGTGTCGTTACTCGTCTGTTGAGGGTACCTGCATATCTATAGTCGCTGCTGGGGATATCATATTTGTAGTTGTGAATATACAAGTCGGATGCCTCTTGTTGTTCTATGTAAGGCAAGATACCCACCAACCACGTTCCCCAGCAACAACTATAAGCGCCGGTCGGTAGTTGATTGTTGGCGGAATGGTAGTTATGCGCGGCGAAGGCGACCTGTTTCAAGTTCGACGCGCATTGCATACGCCTCGCGGCTTCGCGAGCTGCCTGCACGGCCGGCAGGAGCAAGGCGATAAGGATACCGATGATGGCGATCACTACAAGAAGTTCGACCAGTGTGAAGGCTCGTTGTTTGTTTTTCATCATATCTGTCTCCCTGCCTCGCTTGCATTTCACACTAGTGTGGTTCATGAATAATCCGCGATTATCGTCTACGTGTTACGATATCGAAATTGAATTCGTTGGGCCCGTCATCCTTGACTTCTACTACTTGCGTGCTTTGCGAACTGTATTCCGGCGGGATCAGATCCACTCCGGCAGGCGCCGTGGCGGGGCCGGGCGGCATGTCTTTGGGAACCTCGCGTGCCTGGCTGGCGAAGATCCGCGCTGTATATTTGCCCACCGGTAGACCTTTTTCAGTCACAATCGAGTATTCGCCGTTGGTAATTACTGCCCCGCTGTTGACGCCGTTCTCCGCCTGTGGGGAAAACTCGATGCTGCCGCTTTTGAGCGGTTGCCCGTTAAGCGTAACCTTGCCCGAAACGGCCTTGCGCCCCAAGGGATTGCCCGGCCCGCATCCGACGAGCAGTAGCATTGTAAAAGCCACTGTTAGCGTGACAGTAAACAATCCATTTGCGTGCAAACAGGAATCAAAAGAATTGGGCCTGGATAATTGGCTTTTCACGAGATTGCTCTGAAACTGCGAGTGGGTCAGTAAATGCCTCTCCCGATCCGTTCGCAAAGCTTCTGCCCCACTGAGCATTTTACGCTTTAGCATTATTGCTAAACAGCAGCCGTTACTATAACATTTCCCCTTTGCCGCTGTCAACGAGCCGGTGGGTGGGGCAGATATGTAGGGAATACAAATAACGCTTTATGGGTATTTGTCAGTCTCACAAGGTGTACAATCCTACTAATCCTTCGCCCGTCCCAGCATACGGCATTCGCTTACGGGGATGCGCATGTCCATGGCCGTGCCCGTCTCGCGGTGGTCGAGGTATTCGCCGGCGGCACCGGCTACGCGGCCCAGGGCGAAGGCCATGAAGGGAAGATCCAGGGCGCGTTCGTACGAAATCTGCTTATCGACCAGCCGCGGCCAGGCGATACCCATCAGCACACAGGAGATGGCGGCGTCGACATTGACGGCATGGACTTTATTGGTGGCCTGTTTGTTGAAAAGCTCTTGGGCCAGGTGGTGGTAGAAGTCGAGGAAGATGTTGTAGAGTCCTTCCTCTTCCAGATAGGCATTGATGATGCGTTCGCGGGGGTCGTAGTTAACTGTCTTCTTGTTGAAAACCGGATGGCCCAGGCAGGGTACCATCTTGTAGTCGATGCCGGCCTCCTTGGCGGCGGCCTTGGTTTTCTTGAACTTGGCAACGAACTTGGAGGCCAACTTCTCAAGATCGATGCCGTGCTCCCTGTCATATGGGTTGTTCAGGCCCGAGTTGGCGAATACGTCGATCAGCATCTTTGCGGCTTTTTTGCCGTTGCCGCCATGTACCTCGCCGATCGTGCCCAGCGTAGCCATCATGGCCGTGTTGGGGCTGTTGCCGGCCGACGCCGAAAGTTTGGCGCCTTGCGCCGAAATCGTCCCCGGCCCGTTGGTCAAGGCGGCGATCAGGCACATCTCGACCAGTCGCGATTCGAACGGTTTGTGGATGGGCTCGCCCAACCACGACAGCAACATGGCATCGACGAAGGAGCCTCGCTTCATCAGGTTCAGAAGCGAATAGCCGTAGATCCGCGGCGTGGCGCCGTCGTTACTCGAAGCATGCGAGGCGTTGCGCATCGTCTGCCGCGAAGGCGTTCGGCCCAGGCCGGAATGGATGTACTTCTTGATAAGCGAACCGTAGGGCTCGATGATCGTGTCGACGTGCGGTACCAGATTGCTGGGAAGCTTGCGGGTAAAAGAATTCAGCCCTACGAGCCATGGCTTGAGCATGAGCGGACTTGCGGGCATCATATCGCGTTCCCACTCCATGGCCGACATCAGCGTGGTGGCGGCGGGAACCAGGTCGTGAAGGGTATTGACGCGGAGCCCCTTGCGAGTGTTGGCCAGCATCATGCCGAACTCTTTTTGATCATCGGGATTGAAAACCGGCAGGCCAAAATATTCGTCGAACAGGGCCATCTTGGCCGATGCCGAAGTATTGCCGCCGTCGACTACCGCGCCGGCATGCCCCAGGGAAATATCGGTGCCTTCGGCAAACGATCCGGCCACGTAAACCAGCATGGGTTTTTGGAAGTTCTCATCGCGCGCCATTGCCAGGGCCTCTTGCTCGTAAACCCCGCCGGGCTCGACATAGAGCACGATCAATCGAGTTTGAGGATCTTTTTCGGCAAGTCGCAAGAGTTCCTTGAGCGGCGTGAGAATCAAAGGATCCTTTCCGGTGGAAATACCGTAGGAAACTCCCATGCCGGCCGATTGCATGTAACTGGCGATGGTGTTGACCATATTGCCCGAATTGGAAATTATGCAGGTGCTGCCCGGCTTGAAGGCCTCGGTCGGGTTGTCGCCGCCCACGGCTCCCACGCGGACGGCATCGTGAGCATTCATCACCCCCAGGGTGTTACAGCCTATGATATCGAAATGATCTATGTCGCACAGGCGGCGCAGCTTTGCCGTAACCTCTACCGAAACATTCTCGGTGATTACGTAGATCGTATCTACACAGTCCTTGCCGTGTTCGATGACCTCCTTGACGTCGCCGTAAACGGCCTCGGGCGGCGAATAGACTATAATTTTGTTGGGCCTTTGATCGTCGGGTAATTCATTGACCAGTTCGTCGAACTGGCCAAAGACTGGTATGTCGTGGGCTGCCGGCACGGGTATGACCTGCCCGGCCTTGCCCAACGACCATCCACCCACGATGTTATCGCAATAGACCTGCGATATGTAAGAAACATTGGTGGCTTCGCGGCCTGTGACATTGGAAACCGCCACACGATCGCCCTTTTTGAGCAGGTCGGCAAGGGATTTGGCTCTCATGGCGTCCCTCCTTCCTGATCGATTTGTGTGGCGTCTTCCACCGACGGCGGTTCGTCGGGCGGGATTTCATCCGGCATTTCATCGGGCTGATCGGCGATACTGGCCAGTTCGGCCGCGTATGCGGCGACCATGGTGATGGGCGTGTCGGGACCGAAAAACACATAAGGCATGGCAAGGTTGTCGAGCGCCTTCTTCAGATGCCCGAAGCCTTGCACCAATCCCGGTCCACCGCGACCGACGACGACGGGAATGGAAACCGACCCGTTCTCGTCGACCCATTCCTGCAAGGCATCGGCAATGGCCGCGAAAGTCACGTCGATGCGTGTGTTGTTGGCTTTGCCGCCGAGTATCAGCAATAGTGAAGCGGTTGCCAGATGGTGCTTGAAGCAAATAGCCGCAGTCTGCTTCATACGTTCGTAGGGCGGATTCCCGCCGAAGTCGGAAAGGAATATGGGATCGCCGCCCATCTTGGTGAGCGTCTCGATGATTATCGTGCT
>JAFGTN010000457.1 GCA_016934075.1 Pirellulales bacterium | reverse complement strand
ACCGAAACCATCTGGCAGCTCGATCCCACTAAGTGCGTGGCATGCGAAAATTGCGCCACGCACTGTGTTCTCGACCAGTCGGCCGTAAAATGCGTACACGATTTTGCAATGTGCGGATATTGTGAGTTGTGCACCGGTTACTTCGAGCCGGAAACCACTGAACTTACCACGGCGGCCGAAAACCAGCTTTGCCCCACCGGCGCAATCAAACGCAAATTTGTCGAAGAGCCATACTACGAGTACCACATCGACGCGCCGCTGTGCATCGGATGCGGCAAGTGCGTGAAAGGATGCAGTACCTTCGGCAACGGTTCGTTATACCTGCAAGTCGATCCGCACCTTTGCGTAAACTGTAACGAATGTGCCATCGCCGCGGCCTGCCCTTCGGAAGCATTCAGCCGCGTACCGGCCTCGAAACCTTATATCCGCAAACCCGCCAACTAGAGCACCTAAGATAGAGGAACACACTCGGCAATCATGTTAATTCTCCACCTCAAAAAAATCGGCAAGCCCACGAACGAGAGCCAATAATGCGGCACGTTTTTTCAAAACCTACATTTTATTTGTTCGCGATCGTCTTGTTGGCGATGATTGCCGGTTCGGCGTACGGCGTCGAGCGTTTTCCCCCGCCCGACTTTTCCGACCACCAACTGCCGGCCGGACACACGCCCGAACGGACAACCGTCTGGTATTACATGCACACGGCCGGCGTGATTTTCGATATCGCCATGCTTACGGCCATGTTGGCCGGCGCCACGTATTTCGCCCATTTCCGCCGCTCACGGCGGGGACTGTTCGTGCTCGCGATCGTGGCATTGGCATACTTCGGGTTCTGGCGCGAGGGGTGTATATGCGCGATCGGATCCATCCAAAATGTTTCGCTGGCGCTGTTCGATCCCGACTACGCCATTCCGCTTCTGGCCGTGGCGTTTTTTGTGCTGCCGTTGGTATTCACACTTTTCGTGGGTCGGACTTTCTGCGCGGCCGTGTGTCCCTTGGGCGCGATACAGGAACTGGTTGCCGTCCGCTCGGTTAAGGTGCCCGCCTGGTTGGACCAGACGCTGGGGCTCTTCCGCTATATCTACCTGGGCCTGGGCGTGGCCCTGGCTGCCACTGGCACGGCGTTCGTGATTTGCCGTTATGATCCCTTTGTGGGATTCTTTCGCATGAGCGCCGGCATCGACATGCTGGTGTTTGGTGGAGCTCTGATACTGTTGGGAGTTTTTGTTGGGCGGCCTTATTGCCGCTACCTTTGCCCATACGGGGCCATCCTTTCGCCCCTGGCACGGCTGTCCAAATTCCGCGTACGCGTAACTCCCGACGATTGCATCGGCTGCCGGCTTTGCGAAGACGTCTGTCCCTACGGGGCCATTCGCCCGCCCACCGTCGACCAACCACCCGAAACACGCCCCGCCGGGAGGCGGCGCCTGGCGGTGCTGATCGTACTGTTACCGCTATTGGTGTGCGGCGGAGCGTTCGTGGGCTCGCAACTTTCCGAATCGGCCGCCAAGCTGCACCCCACCGTGCGGCTCTCCGAACGACTGTCAGCCGAACGCTTGGGCCTGGTCGAAGGCACCGACGACGCCAGCGACGCCTTCCGCAATACGGGCCGGGCCGAATCCAAACTCTATGAAGAAGCCGAACAAAAACGCGGACAGATCCGCATCGCCACGGCCCTGTTTGGCGGCTGGGTGGGACTGGTAATCGGTATCAAGCTCCTGCAACTCTCAATCCGCCGCCGGCGTACAGATTATACGGCCGATCCGTCGGCCTGCTTTGCTTGCGGAAGATGCTTCAAGTATTGCCCCAATGATCCCCAGAGCCTCGTGGCTTTTGGAGAAACGACGGAAGCGGGAGGTGCGCCATGATATCGCCTCAAAAGCAGCCAGCCCCCGGCTATCACTCCGCATTAGCCTGCACAATAATTGCCGCGATATTCTGTGTAGCCGTATGTATCATCCTCGTCGTCGGCTATATCGAACGAAGCGCAAATAATCCGCTGGAGTCGGAACAATACGCGGCCTTGAAACAACAGTTATTTGCCAAACCGGCCGACAGTGGCGAAACCAATGCCATTCCCAGCGAAGAAGAAATAGCTGCGGCACAAAAGCGTCGCCAAGCCCTTAAAGAAGAGATACGAGCCCTGGACTTGCGGTTACGACAAGAGTATTTCCGCCAGCGAAGCTTTGCGCATATGGGCGGACTGTTGCTGCTGGTGGGTGTTGTGGTATTGCTCACGTCGGCCAGGATAGTTGCTCGCTTGCGGCCGTGGATTCCCATGCCCGAACCGTCGGCCACGCCACACGATCCCGAACCGCAAGTTCAACGCGCGGCGCGATGGTCTATCGGCTTGCTGGGAGTCTTGCTGGTTGTGTCGATACTGGTTATCGCGGCTCTGCTTCCAGCCGTGCGGGCAACGATTGAAGACGGCGTACAACTTGCGGCAAAAACTCCCGAGTCTTCGAATGCTCAAACCACCGCAAAGACGGAAACGGTGACGACCAAGCCCGAAAACGCGCCGGCAGCCAAGGCTGACGAGTTGAAAATCGATCTTTCCACCTACCCCACCGCCGAAGAGATTAAGAAGAACTGGCCCCGCTTCCGAGGCCCCGGCGGGCTGGGAATTTCGGCCTACGAGAATTTACCCACCACCTGGGACGCCGTATCGGGCAAGTCGATCGTCTGGAAAACACCCGTGCCGCTGCCCGGGCATAATTCGCCGGTGGTCTGGGGCGATCGCGTTTTCCTGACCGGCGCCGACAAAAGTCGCCGCGAAATTTATGCCTTCGACGCAAAAAACGGTAAGATTGTGTGGACTTACCATGCCAAAGGCACACCGGCCGGCAACGCCAAACCGCCCGAAGTTCACAAGGATACGGGCTTCGCCGCGCCCAGCATCGCCACCGACGGGCGGCGTCTGGTGGCATGGTTCGCTAACGGCGATGTGGTTTGCCTGGATTTGAACAGTAAAAAGCTTTGGGAACGCAGCCTGGGCATCCCCGAAAATAGTTACGGCCACGCTACCTCGCCGCTCATCCATAAGAACCTCGTGCTTCTGAAATTCGACCAGGCCTCCGCCGGCGACGGCAAATCGAAAGCTATGGCGCTCGACTCGAGCACCGGCAAGACGGTTTGGGAAAAGCCCCGCAAGGTGCCCAACTCATGGTCCACGCCGATTGTTATTAATCACGGCGGTCGTGAGCAGTTCATCACCACTGCCGATCCATGGGTCATCGCTTATTCACCGACCGACGGTACCGAGCTTTGGCGAGTTGAATGTCTCAGCGGTGATCACGGGATCTCGCCCGTGTTTGCCGCCGGAATGGTGCAAATCGGTAACGAGTACTGCGAGTGGGCCGCCATAAAACCCGACGGCAAGGGAGACGTCACCAAAACGCACATCGCCTGGACAGCCGAGGACGGCCTGCCCGACACCGTAAGCCCGCTGGCTAACGATGAGTTCCTCATATTGATGACAGCCTTCGGCGTGATAACCTGCTACGACATCAAGACGGGCAAGATGCTTTGGGAAGAGGATCTGGAAAAAGAGATCACCTCTTCGCCGAGTTTTGTGGGCAAGAATGTGTATATCTTTAGTAAAACCAAAGACGGCAAGTGCTGGGTGGTCGAACCCACGCGCGAGGCTTGCAAGCGGGTGTCCGAAGCATCGCTGGGCGAGTCATGCGTGACCAGTCCCGCATTTCAGGATGGGCGTTTTTACATCCGCGGGCAGAAGAATCTTTTTTGTATCGGCAATAAATAACGATGGACGCGACCACGAACGAACAACTTGATCTGGGCTACGTCGAAGAGGCGGTGCGTAAATTGGGCACCGAGCCGCAAGCAGTGATCCCTATCCTGCAGGCACTGCAGGACCACTATCGTTACTTACCGCAAGAGGCCCTGGAGCTGGTTTGCGAGTTGACCGAGATCACGCCGGCCGAAATCACGGGCGTTTCTACTTTTTATACCCAATTCCGCCACAAGCCGGTTGGCCGGCACATCATCCATGTCTGCCACGGCACGGCCTGCCACGTTAAAGGCGCGGGGCTTGTGCATGAGGCATTCGAACGTCACCTGCAAATAACCGACGGCGAAGACACCGACCCGAGCGGCATGTTCACGATCGAGAAAGTGGCATGTCTTGGTTGCTGCACCCTGGCCCCGGTCGTGCAGATCGATAAATCGACTTACGGACACCTTACCCCGGCCATGATTCCCGGCGTTGTTGAGGATTTTCTGGCCCAGCAAGATGCGAAGCCCAAAGGCGAAAAAGCCAAGGGTGGCGACGATGGTCGACCACGGGGCGAAATCCGTATCGGGCTTGGCTCATGTTGTATCGCCCAGGGCAGCGGGAAAGTGCATAACGCCATCGAGCAGGTTCTGGCCGAGAGCGGCGCGGCTGCCGACGTCAAGCCTGTCGGCTGCGTGGGCATGTGCCATCAGACACCGCTTCTTGAGTTGGTGCCAAAAGACGGCGAATCGCGGCTTTTCACCAAGGTCGACGCCGACGCCGCGCGGGCGCTGGTGCTCGATGAGTTCAAGCCCAAAGGGCTGGTGCGCCGCGTGAGCCATGGCGTGAGCAAGTTTCTCGACCGTATTTTGACCGACGAGATAAGCGACCATGTCAAACGACACGAGGCCGACACCCGAGACGGACCGATCTGCGCTTTTCTCGGCCGCCAACGGCACATTGCCACCGAGTACTGCGGCCAAATCAATCCCACGGACATTGATGAATACACCCGCCACGACGGTTTCAAGGCCTTGCGGCACTGCATAAATGATCTTTCGCCCCGGCAAATTGTCGAAGAAGTGCAAGCAGCCGGTTTGCGCGGCCGCGGCGGCGGCGGATTTCCCACCGGACTGAAATGGTTGAAAGTCGCCGAAGCACCAGGCACGAAGAAATACGTGGTCTGTAACGGCGACGAAGGCGACCCGGGCGCGTTTATGGACCGTATGCTGCTCGAATCTTTTCCTTACCGCATAATCGAGGGCATGGCCATCGCCGCGCGGGCAGTGGGAGCGGATGAAGGTTTATTCTATATCCGTGCCGAATATCCGCTGGCCGTGCGACGGATTAGAGAAGCGCTCGATCGATGCAAGCAAGAGGGGTTGATCGGTGATGATATTTTCGGCAGCGGATTCCGCTTGAACCTTTCCATCAAGGAAGGAGCCGGGGCTTTTGTTTGCGGCGAGGAGACGGCGCTGCTGGCGTCATTGGAAGGCCGGCGCGGAATGCCGCGTCTGCGACCCCCCTACCCTGCCCTCAGCGGTCTGT
>JAFGTN010000456.1 GCA_016934075.1 Pirellulales bacterium | reverse complement strand
CGAAATCGTCATCGGTCACGCCTGTGGCACGTAAAAGGCTACGGTGGGGGGCACGTGCGTCACCCCTTTTGATCGTATCGGATCGCATCGTCAAAGACTCCTGGTTCGAAAAAAATGGCTTGAAGTAGCTCATTTTACGAGCAGAAGCGGCAGATGGATAGGGTGCCGGTAGGGAATCGGTATTGTGTAGCCCCGGTTTTTAAACCGGGGTTGCGAAGCAACGTAGGCCGGGTTGTCACCCGGCATGGGTCTATTCCCCTGGAAGAACGCAACTGAGACAATTGCCGAATTACAACCCGGCCTACTGGCCTGGACATCATCACGGGCCGTAATAGTACGCGCCATAGGGGTAGTAGGGGTAATACGGCCGATAAGGCAGCGAATACTGGTCGTAGGCGGTCGAACCGTCGTAACGCGGCGGCGCGAAGCGGGGGTATGGACCGTATGGTGCCGGCGAAAACGGATACGACTCATGCGGCGAGTCATAGAATGCGTTAGGATCGCGAAACGCCGGTTTTTTTTGCTCGTATTGCATCACACGGTCGCCTGTCTTGGGGCTGTTGCTGTAGCGACTCTGATCGAAAATCCAATCCTTGGCCGGTGGCTCGGGCGGCTTTTTCGCCAGCGGCGGCTGCGGTTTGTGGGTCACAATGTCGGGATCGGTCGGCGGTTCGTAAAACATTTCCGGCCCATAGGCGGGATCTTTGACCGCGTCCCCGGCAGTCGCTGATGACGATAATACTACCAGAACACACAACATTGCGAAAACCGGGCAACAAACAGTTGTTTGAGTGCCGGCTACGGTAGGGAACATGAATGTGTTGATCGATTTGACGTGCATGTCGACCCCCTCAATGGGTGTAGGATAGACTCACTGAACAATATGCTCTTCATTAAGCATAGGTTACGGAGTGAATCGTTGCCGTCGCATCGCGGTTCCGATTATGCACAGTAGTAGCAATAGTGAGGCCATGTTGAGTTCCGCAACCGTGCCGGCTACTATTTGTGAAGTGTTAAAAAAGTTATTTATCCGTTGTGCCAAGTAATTCCGCGATGTTTTGCGCTTCGGTTTGGCGCCACTTTTCACGTTTTCGCAAGAAGTGGTTGTATTGCTCGACAAACCGTTCGTCCATGGCTTCGGTGTAGTCGCCCACATACGGCACGAGAAGATCGATCCAGACGATCATGCGGTTGAGTTCCCGCGGCGAAAGTTTTACGCCGTAATGGCTTTCATCCTCAAACATACGTATCAAGCGGCTCTGCGACGCGCCGGCGTTGTATGGTCGCTGTATTGAGGGGGCTGATTGCGGGTTGATCCAGTTGCATATTCCGCGGTCGGCCAGTGCAAGATAGGATATGCTCCATTTCCGGCGGCTGACTTCCTCCAAGTGTTGTATGCCTTGCAAGCTGAAAGCCGGACGAATTTCAGTATCGCTTTGTGGTTGTTTTGCATTCGCCTTGTTTTTATCATGCAAACCGTATTGGGGTGGTTTGTCGAGGTTGTGGCAACGTACACAATGGCGGTTCAGGATCGGTTGTATTTCTCGCACAAAGCTGAAGCCGCGGCCGGGATCGTCAAAACCCTTTTGGAGGTCTTGTGGACTACACCCTCCGGCCATGCTGATCGGCGATACGGGCGGCGCAGTGTTTTTGTGTTCGTGACAACCGACGCACGAATAGCTTTCGCCCGGCTGGAAGGTCGTCCAACTCCGCATCGACTGCACCATTTGCCCCTTGTTGTCCAGCGTCTGGAAATATACCGGCACGCGGCTGGGTACACGAAAACAGGACGAGCCGTCCGGGTGCACCTCCGCGGTTCCCAATATGCGTTTCACGTCCCAGGCGCCACTGATCGAGATGGGCGTGCTGGCCATGGCTCTTCCGGCCGGTCCTTCGTTGATGTTCTTACCCACGCCCGCCGCGCGAAACTCCAACGCCACGACGCGTAATTGTTTAATAGATCCCCGCGGCACCCCTGCCAATCCCGGCCCATGATATACGTCGTGCAGATACACGTTTGCATCATCGCGACGATAATCAACGCGATTCGGAACGCTTGACAGTGCAGGTCGAGGTCGGAGCGGAATTGGCTGATTGCAGGATATCTTCGCGTCTAAAGCCAGTAGTTCGCGATGTCCGTCGATGTCGACGAAATATATTCCAAAGCGTTTCGCGCCCTCCGGTCGAAACGTTACGAGAAACTCTGTTTCGCTCAGCGGATAGGGATATTGAAACTGGTCTCCCGTTTGACCGTATCGATCTATTCGCTCGGCCGGCGTTTCCCGTAGCGGGGCGATTAACGTCGCGCCGTGGTTTTCCTGCCGGCCGTGTCGTGGTTCGATGATCCCCAACCAGCCGCGTTGACGTGTATGGTGCCCGGAGAAAATACAGATGATCTTGCCCGTGGCCGAACCGTCCCGGCCGGGTATGGCCCTGGCGTGCATGATCGTGGTTGGGAACCAGGAGTTGTTGCCGTAGACCTCGGTCTGGCCGCTGCCGTCGGGAAGCATGGAGAACAGACCCTGCGGGAAAATCTGGCCCCGGTCGTTATAATCCCAGCGGGTATAAATCACGCGTCCGTCGGGCGTGAGTGTCGGATAATTAGTGTGTACCTGGTCGTAAGCAAGTTGGCGTATGTGCCGGCCGTCGGGCGAGCAGGTGAAAAGGTTGCTGACTTCGGTCCACCAGCAGTCGACCGTCTGTACGCATCTGGTCGAATTGAAAATGATGTTGCCGTCCGGAAGATACATGCCCTCGTAGTCGGCAAAACCCAGGCCATGCGTGATCTGCCTTACGTTGCCCGGATTTACGCCCCCTTTGGAATCTGCTTCGATATCGATTTCGTAAAGGTGGTAGTCGTCCTTGTCGAGCGACTTTTTCCAGGCGAAGAGAATCCGCCGTCCGTCGGGCGAAACGTCCGGGTCGCGTATCACACCGCTGGGATCCGCGACCAGCGTACGAATCTTGCCGAACTCGTCGTCCATCTCCAGCAGGCAAAGCTCCGTACCGGCGACAAAATGTTTCTCGCGCTGAGCGTCGGATTGGCCTTCGGTGTAGGCGTAGTGTGATCCACCCATGTCGTAGTGTTTGGTAAAAACGATCCGCCGCAAAGCATCCTTATGATCTCCCAGACGTTCCAATCGGCGAGCTTCACAGGCAGCGAGATATAGCGACCCCAGACGCGAATCGCCGGGCGGCGTCTTCTCTTCTTCGAGTTTGTGAAGCCGGTCTTTGAGTGACTTGACACGGTCGTCAACGACTTTACCATCCAGTTGCCCCACGATGCGAGCGACAATTTCGGTGGTAAGCGATTTTCCGGCCGTAATATCGTCTTGTATTAGCCAGTCGGCCAAAATTGCCAACCGTTGGCGACTTTTTTCGGCTCTGCCTTGAGCCGTGGATATCACGCGACAGGGATCGGCAGAGAATTTTTCGCTCGTGAATTCCGGCCAGGGATTATCAAAGCCCGCTGATTTGCCGGTGGTCTCGGAGCCCAAGCATATAGCAAAATGTCCTGCCAGGCAGGCGGTCGCCAGCAAGATCTTGGCCGGATGAGTCGACAAAACTCGAAACGAAGTGGAAAGAGGTCTGCTTTTTGGTTGGGGTGGGGGCATCGCGTGGTTTTCTGAGGGCATGGATGCGTTTAAATCACAGCAAAGGGGGGAGTGTATATTATTGCCGTTCGGGCCCGGATATGGCAAGTCCGTCGCCCAGTTTGCACAAGTTTGCCATTTGCCGCGACGATTGCGTAACACGGTACCTTGACCGAACCCCCTTACTCACATAAACTTGGCGAAATGCATTTCCTTTTTCGCGGGCCCGCAAAAAGAAACATAAATGAGGAGATATCACGATGGCAGTACCAGGTACAATGGGCAAAGTCCTTTGGGTCGATCTTTCAACCGGGAAGCTGCGTGTTGAAACGCCCGACGACGAGATCTATCTGAAGTATCTCGGCGGCTATGGTATGGGCGCTTACTATCTCTACAAGAACCAGAAGCCCAACGTCGACGCGCTCGGTCCGGAAAACCACCTGGGATTTTTCGCCGGTATATTGACAGGTACACCCGGCATCTCCACCAACCGCTATGCCGTCGTGGCCAAGAGCCCCAAGACGGGCACCTGGGGCGACGCCAACTCGGGCGGCTCGTTCGGTCCCGCCTTGAAGAACGCCGGTTTCGACGGCGTGATCTTCACCGGCATCAGCCAGAAGCCCGTCTATCTGCTGCTTAAAGACGGCGAAGCCCAACTTCTGCCGGCCGACGACTGGTGGGGCAAGGACTCGCATGTCGTCGAAGAAGAAACACAAAAGCTCTACGGCCCCAAAGCACGTTCGACCTGCATCGGGCCGGCCGGGGAGCGTCAGGCACTGCTATCGTGCATCATCAACGATCACGGCCGCGCGGCCGGGCGCAGCGGCCTGGGCGCCGTGATGGGTTCCAAGCGTCTGAAGGCCGTCGTGGCTGTGGGTAACCAGCCGATCACCATGGCTGAGCCCGAAAAGATGAAATCCTATAACGCCGAGCACCGCAAGAAGATGAAAGATGCCGGCATTATCCAGTTCCTCAGCCAATACGGCACGGCCGGCATGCCCGCCGGGTCCTGCGCCTCGGGCGACACGCCCATCAAGAACTGGACGGGCGTACCCGATGATTTCCCCGGCGCGGCCAAGATCAGCGATGACAACGTGCTGGCCATCCAGAACAAGAAATACGCCTACTGGCGCTGCCCCATCGGTTGCGGCGGCGAGACCGAGGTGGCCGAAGGAGAAATGCAGTCCAAAGGCCACAAGCCCGAATATGAAACGCTGGGCGCCTTCGGCACCATGTGTCTGAACGATTGCCTGCCGTCGATCAACCTCTGCAATTCGATCTGCAACAGCTACGGTCTGG
>JAFGTN010000455.1 GCA_016934075.1 Pirellulales bacterium | reverse complement strand
CAGCCATATGGTCTTGAAGATCCGTTTGTCGGAACCCATCACGGCGGCGATTTGGGACATTGGCGGGCATGGCCGCAACGTGGCGCCGCCGGCGGCGCTGACGGCTCGTTACAGCCGTGACGGCCGCGAGTGGCACGACGCGCACAAGTATGCGGCGGGTGGGGGAAATTATGACCCGCCGCCTGTGAAGCTGAAGTTCGATCCGCCCACTCAAGAAATCTACATCGGCTGGTTTGCCGACGTACCGAGTGGCACGGGCTGGTGGCTTGTGGGAGACACGGGCGAGTTTACTTTCACGCCGGCCGGCAAACCAATTGACCCTGGAGCGGATAAAGCACAGCCATCCGAGGCAGTGCAAGACGACCTCTACGGTCCGAGGACGATACCCGATACGTTCTTTGGCACAACCACGCATGTCAACAACGAAGATATGGCCGGCTTGCTCAAGGATCTACAAGTGCCCTGTGTACGGATCGACTTTCCCTGGGCCGGGTTGGAACCGGGACCGGGTCAATACAATATGGATCCCAACCTGTGGATTTTGAAGAGTGCCGATTTGGGTGTCAAGCACGCACTCGATCAACTGGTCGTGCTCACAACGCCGCCCGCCTGGGCGGTCGGCGAGGACGGCACGTATCCCAACAAAAAGAGCGAAAAAGCACTGGAAGATTTCATGTTCCAGATCGCATCGAAGTACAAGGGCAAGATCCGGCACTGGCAGGCCAGTAACGAACCGAATATAGCAATCTGGCGGGAACGGTTCATTGCATTTCTGAAGGCCTATCATCGTGGGGTCAAACGCGCGGATCCACAGAATAAAGTTGTGCTATGCGGTTTTGCGGGCGTGGAACACGAGCATCTCGACGCAGTGTATCGGTTGGGAGGCAAGCCGTATTTCGATATTCTCGGAGCCCACTCGTATACCAGGCCGGCCATGCCCGAGAGCGGATACACCATGCGACTAAAGGCCATTCGGGACGTCATGCGGAAGTATGGCGACGACAAGCCGGTATGGGTGGACGAGATCGGCTGGAACGGTGTCGAGCCGTCGATGCTGAGCTATCTTCGTTCCAAGTTCGATTACCACCGGCAGTATTCGGGTACCGAGGAGGAACAAGCCCGATATTTGGCAAGAGTGTATTTGATCTCCGCCACCATTCCCTGGGTCGAGCGTGTATACTTTTTCCATCTGCACCAGGAGGCGGCCTATACGGAGGTTTCAGCAAACGCGGACCATTACATGGGGCTCTTTACGCCGTGGCGGGACGGTCAGATACGTCCCAAAGATGCGTACTTTGCCGTGAAGCAGGTGATTAAGGTGCTGCGAGGTTCGGCCTTCAAGGAGCGAATAGAAACGCCGACGCGGATTTGGGCATTGCATTTCGAGCGGGGAGACGAAGCTATCGTGGCCTTGTGGAGCCTCGACGATGGGAACGCTATGATACTTGGTGACACGTCCATGATCACGGCGGTGGAAAGCATGGTAGGCACGCCGGTGCTGGTCGAGAAAGGCTTGTTGCCGCTGGGCGGCCGGCCAATATATCTGAAGGCGGCCTTGAAAGATGTGGAAAAATTGAAGGAGCAGATCCGTAAGGCGGGGACAAAGACAGTGAACGCACCCGGCAATTCCATGCAACAAAATAGTGGGAGCAAGAGTGTCTGGAAAGCAAACATCCAAAAATAGAAACTAATATCGATCAGCGGCGTTGTCAGGACCGGTAATCCTCTTTGCGAAGCCCGAAATGTTTCATCTTATCGTAGAGCGATCTTGGCTGGATGCCGGCCCGTTGAGCGGTTTTACCGATTCGCCCTCCGGTTGCAGCAAGCAGTTCCGCAAGGTAGGCGCGTTCAAAGTCGGCTAAGAGCTTGGCGCGAGCTTCTCGTAGCGGCAGGTCGAGCCACTGCTTTGGAACGCGGAGTTCTTCGTCATCGACAGATTCTGGTGTAGGAAAGGCCGGTGAAACTGTGGGATTGAGTCCGCTAATGTTGACGGGCAAATCAATGGTGGATATTTTTTCACCCTCGGCAAGCAGCATGGCACGCTCCATTACGTTCATCAATTCACGGACGTTGCCGGGCCAGTCATATTTACTCAGGGCGTGCATTGCCTCGGTGGAGACACCGGTAATATTGCGGGGAATTTCACTGCGATAATGTTCCAATGTGCGCTGCACGAATAACGGGATGTCCTCACGACGGTTACGAAGTGGTGGAATTGTCAAAGTCACGACACTCAAGCGGTAAAATAAATCCCGGCGAAATGAGCCTGCCTCGACCTCTTCGTGCAGGTCTCGGTTCGTGGCTGCAACAATGCGAACGTCGACACTGACGGGCGTTTCGGCGCCGACGCGCTGCACTTCCCGTGTCTGTAGCACTGTAAGGAGCTTGACTTGCAGGTGTTTAGGCATTTCTCCGATTTCATCGAGGAAAACAGTACCGTTGTGGGCCAATTCAAAGTATCCTCGCCTTGCCCGACTCGCTCCTGTGAAGGCTCCTTCTTCATGTCCGAATAGCTCGCTTTCGAGCAACGTTTCCGATAATGCTCCGCAGTTGACCGATATAAACGGTCCGGTCGAACGCGGGCTATCGGCATGTATGGCTCGGGCGAGCCTTTCCTTGCCTACGCCCGTCTCGCCCATAATCAGCAAGGTGGCGTCGCTGGCCACAACTCTGTGGACGACGTTCATAAACGTCTCCATGGCCGGGCTGGCCGAGATGAAATCGCTCAATTGCGGCTGTGGAGCCACATCCACCGGCAACAGCGATTCTTCGGCCGTTTGTCGGCGTCTTTCGAGGATTGCCAGGATCGCCTCTTCGAGCATCTGGTTGGACAAGCCGGTGAAGAGAACCGAGAGACAACCGGCGGCAAGAAGTTCTGCCCGCTGCTGAGGATCCTCTTCATCACACAACACGACCACATCCGGTGAGTCAGGCATTGCACGCAAAGAACTGACTGTTTCGGAGGCTGGAACTCCTAGAAGAGGCAGACTAACGAAAAGCAGGTCGTAATTTTCGGACGAAACTGCTTCCCAGAGGTTTTCGCCGGTTTTTGAGGCAACAACGAGTGCATCATTTTGGTCAATTAGTTGCTGGAAACGGCTTTGCGAGGAGGCCGTGTCCGTGGCAAGTATGATTCTTACAATCATCGGTGTCTATAACTCCTTTTTTCGGAGATTCCCAAACGTATATTCGGATTCTACAGCGCCGAAAAGCCAAAAGCAAGTGGATGCTCTACCCGTCTGATATTTCTCATAAAGCATACTTGAGTAAGACTTTAAGTCTATTGTTGCTATTGTTGAGTTGGTTTTGGCACTCCGATTGCTTAGGGGGTTTTGCGAGCAATTGCCTGGACACCGAAGTCGGTTTTCACCTTTGCGGAACTGAAATCTCCGATTTGATCTGCCCTAGAAACATGAGTGATACAAAATGGCTATGAACTATCTACCCTGGTATCTGGAACGTGGAGATGGCCCCTTGCTGGCTGCGGCAATTCACGATGGGCATTATATTCGGGAAGAATTGTTATCGAACTTGGCCATATCGGAAGCGGATCGTCTGCGAGAGGAAGATCCTTTTACCGGGGGATGGACAAGTATTGCTCCAACCAGCTTAGTCGCCAGGCAGTCTCGTTTCGAAGTCGATTTCAACCGACCGCGTGAAAAAGCCGTTTACCAAACTCCGGAAGATGCTTGGGGACTGAAGGTATGGAAAAGTCCAATCTCCAGAGATTGCATTGATCGATCGCTAGCAGTTTATGATGCCTTCTATCAAGAGGTAAGAGGATTACTTGCACGGATGACACAGCGATACGAACGGATTGTCGTCCTGGACCTGCACACATACAATCATCGCCGAGAAGGGGCCGAGTCTGCGGCTGCCGATCCATACAATAATCCGGAAGTCAATATCGGCACCGGCACGATGGACAGACAGCGTTGGGCTCCGATCGTAAATCGGTTCATCCTCGACCTGCGAAACTTCGACTACCTGGGACATCATTTGGATGTTCGTGAAAACGTAAAGTTTCGCGGCGGTTACTTTCCACTATGGATACACCAGAATTTTCCTGAGACCGTTTGTGTGCTGTCAGTCGAATTCAAAAAGTTCTTTATGGACGAATGGACAGGGCGGGCGGATGATACTCACTTGTCCACCATCCAGCGAGCGCTACAATCGACGATCTGGGGGCTCCATGAGGAACTGGTGAAATTTGGTCAAATTGATCGGGAGCTGACGACATGATGCCCGAAAGCTATATCACCGATATTCTTTCACGATTAGCGGCGGACAAGCGTGTTAGACGCGAACTGCCGGATGGAGGGCGGTTATATCTCGATCGAAGACTGCCGTTTATTTGTGTTTATCGTAGAACATCCGGGACTAAAAATGAGTCCGCAGAGCAACTTATTGCGACACAAAGCGCGTTTCTGATCATGCCGGCCGGCAATCCGGGCTTGCGCGAGGCCGGCCGGTTGTTGCGTTCCCTTGCTACGTCACAAATTGAGCACTTCGAGGGATTCTTGATTATAGAGATCTGGTTATCACCTCCAGAAGAATATAAAGCGCCAGTGCATGAGGAAAGCGGAGAATCCTTGGTTCCGTCGCCCATGTTTCGTGTGCATACGGATACGAGGCGCCGGCCCACACAGGTGGTGCAAACGCTGGTGCGCACTTTGAGTAAGATTCGAGTTTTGCGGCAAACGGCTCGCATCGAATGGGTATCCGGCAAGGGAGTGTGTCCGCCTTGTTGTCGCCCACTTTTGTCAGCTAAGGAGATTCGCTCAATTGGTTGTCACGTCATTGGCCTTGAAGTTCGCCCAGTATTTCAGGATCCCAGCGACGGGGAAGTATTTCCCGGTGTTGTCAGGGCGCTTCGCCGGGCACTAGGTCGAGTATTTAACCAGACATTTCATAGCTTCGCTCGTTTGGAAACCAATATCCAACCACGTCACTACCACACTCTGGGACGGCGCAGTTTTGTGAAGGCGGTTTGGGAAGCGGATCGACGACTGGCCGAGATCAGCTCCTCGTTCGATCTATTGTTGCAGGCAACTCCAACGAATGCGGAAGCCCAGTGGCTTGAATTTCGGAAGGTGGGATTCGAAGCCGCACCGAAGTTTCAGTATCGGCCCTTGGCAGTAGACGCAACTGAATTGAAAAGCAAGCTGTTCCAAATCCCCCTCGACCGTATCGAGGATGCCACGCTAGCTCATCTGTTTCTGCAGAAGCAGGATGAGTTGGACCGGAAGATTACAATGCTCACGGATGTGGGAACCAAAAAGTTCCTGCCGGGGAGCATACAGGTGTACGGTTCGGTGAAAACAAAGCTTGTCGAGTTGGCCAGCGACATAATTCGTCGGGCTTCGATACGTTCCAGTCGAAAACCGGCCGGCCGGAAATTAAGGGTTGAGGATTTCAGCCGCCTGGCATACGAGGAAATACACCGTTATAAAGCTGTTGATCCGACGTTTCACCCGAGCATTGAAATTCGCGACGACATGTACTCGGGCATATTGGTCTCACAAGGAACATTGTTGATTGGTAACAAGGCCAGCTTTACGCTCGACCGAGCCGAGGCGATTTTACAGCACGAGATCGGCACACATTTGCTCACCTATCACAACGGCAATTGCCAGCCATTTCGGCAATTGTCTCTGGGATTGGCTGGATACGATGTACTGCAGGAAGGGCTGGCTGTGCTAGCGGAATATATCGTCGATGGTATGAGTCACTCGCGTCTGCGTACCTTGGCCGCGCGCATGTTGGCCGTAAAGACGTTGCTTGACGGGGCGAGTTTTGTCGACACATATCGTGTTCTCACACGACAAATGGGGTTCGGCAAACGGATTGCTTACACCATAACCATGCGGGTGCATCGTGCCGGCGGTTTGACCAAGGACGCGGTATATCTGCAAGGTCTGGTCGAGATATTTGATTACTTGGGAAACGGAGGCGAAATTGAACCGTTATTGGTTGGAAAAATTGCGACCGACCATATTCCTCTGGTGGAAGAACTACGGTTGCGTCAAATCCTCAGTCCGCCTACACTTCACCCCAACTACTTAAACTACCCCCATTATACCGAGAAGATCGACCGCATCCGACGCGGCATGAATATACTTGATCTTTTGAAAGGATAAAAAAATGAGAATAGGATTCGTTGTTAACAATATTGCAACAGAGCAAGAGAACTATACCACAACTCGACTGGCCATGGCCGCTGTCAATCGGGGGCATGAAGCCTGGTTGATTGGAGTGCGCGACTTCGCATTGGATCCCGACGACTATGTCCGTGCCCGGGCGCGGTCGGCTCCCAAGGCGAGTTACAAATCACTGAAATCCTTTTTGGGCGAGCTTCGAGGGCCACGTGGCCGTGAGCAGCGCATTACGATCGACGACCTCGATGTGCTGATGCTCAGAAACGATCCGGCGGAGGATCAGGGACGCAGCAGTTGGGCGCAGATGGCGGGCATCAATTTCGGTCGTGCCGCCATGCGGCGTGGAGTTATTGTGTTGAACGATCCGAACGCCCTGGCGCAGGCGATCGACAAGATGCATTTCCAGCTATATCCCGAGGAGGTGCGACCGGCCACCTTGATTACACGAGATCGGGATGAAATTCGCACATTCGCCAAGGAACATGAAGGCGATATCGTCATCAAGCCGCTGCAAGGTTCCGGTGGATCGGGAGTATTCAGGATTCGCAAGGATGATCTTGGCAACCTGAACCAGATGATAGAGTCCATTTCCAAAAGCGGTTACGTAATCGCGCAAGAATATCTTCCCGAAGCGGCCCAAGGCGACATGAGGCTTTTCATGGTAAACGGCGAGCCGCTCCGCTTTAAAAACAAGTACGCTGCTTTCCGTCGGCTTCGTAGCGGAGAAGACATTCGCAGCAACATCCACGCCGGAGGCCAAAAAGCAAAAGCCGATGTTGACAGCCGCGCGCTGAGAATCGCGGAAATCGTGCGTCCAAAACTGGTGGCCGACGGTATGTTCATGGTCGGCTTGGATATCGTGGGTGATAAGTTGATGGAGATTAATGTTTTCAGCCCCGGCGGACTAGGTAGTGCCCAAAGTTTCGAAAATGTCAACTTCTCGGTGTGCGTAGTTCAGGCCATAGAGCGGAAAGTGCAGTATATGGGCTTTTACCAGAGGAATTTCAACAATGTCGATATGGCCACGTTGTAGATTTGCGATCGTGTTCGTGTTTCTTGCTTGGGGTTGTATATGTCCTGAGCATGGATTAGCGCAACTGCCTCGACAGTCCAGCGATGATACCGCTGTTGTCACGGTCGAGGATATCCAGAAGAACATCGAGAAGGTCGAGAGATCTAAAGACATCGATGATGCGACCAAAGCATCGATTCTTAACCTCTATCAAGAGGCCATGCAAGATGTGATTCGGGCCGCGAGTTGGATGGAAAAATCTCAAGTTTTTCAGCAAACCAAGGAATCGGCCGCGAGAGATATCGAACAGGCGAGAGACGATCTGTCCGCGGGCAAACGGGTAATTACGGTGGATGTTCCGCAGGACGCGTCGGTTAAACAGCTTGAACGCGCCCTTGCTGAGGCCGAAGCCAGGATGAACGATGCGAAAAAGACACTCTCAGCCGCGGAAGCCGAACCTCGCCGGAGGGCAATCAGGCGACTGGAAGTGGAGCGTCTTCTTAAAGAAGCCCGCAGACTTGCAGCAGTATTGGAACGCCAACGTGCTGCATTGGTTTCATCCAAGAATAAAACGAACGGCCCGATCGATTTGGCTCGCAAGACGGCAGTGCGTGCGGCATTGCATACTGCGAAACTGGAAATAGACGGATATTCAAAGGAATTGGCGGCACATGAAGCTACCATTGACCTGTTGCCTTTGAATCATGATCTGGCGGTTCGCGAAATGTCGCAAGCCAAAGCAGTCGTTGTGCTTTTGAAGAATCGCCTGTCACAAGCTCGTCGTCAAGAAGCGAAGGAACAGATTCTAAAAGCCAGTCAGGGCGCCACCATGGCGGATCCCTCGCTTCAGAAGATCGCCAAGGATAATGAGGAACTTGCGGGCGAACGTCATACAATTATTGAAAATAGCAGCCAGAAAGCAGAGATGCTTGACAGCAGACGCAGAGAACTCGCAAAGATTGAGAGAGAGTATGAAGGAATTCAAGACAAACTGAAAAGTGTCGGTCGCTCCAAGACTATTGAGTTATTCTTGAAAACGCAACGAATCACGGGACCCGATTCCCATGATTATCTCGAATCGATCGCAGCCCGGCAGGAGGAAACGCTGAAAGCTCAATCCCGCATGATTGATCTGGCCAATAAACGTACCGAGTTAGCCGATGAGGAGGATATGCTCGATGAATCATTGGAGGATTCAGAAGATGCTTTGACTTCGAGCGAGGACGAAGAGCAACTCAAGCGGGCCAAGCGGCAATTGGTGCAAACTCAGAAAGAATATGTCGATCAATTGGCGAAGGAGTACTATCGTTACTTCAATACGCTTCTGGAATTGGATACGACAGAGCAGGAATTGGTAGACAAGATCGACAGTTACAACGACTATATTGACGAACAGGTCCTTTGGATACGCAGCACGACTCCGATCTGGGATATGAAAGAATGGCAAAAAAGTCTGAATCTAAAAAGCGTTTTGAATAGCAGCTTTTGGAGCGATTTGTTGCAGGCCGGAACGAGTGATTTCAAGATCCATCCGATACTTTGGATTGGCGGTGTGTTAGTTGTAGTGTTGCTCACACTGATTCGCAGGCGGGCAAAGCCCGCTTTACGCGAATTGGGAGCAAGAGCTGAAGTGGCAAGCATGCAGCAATTTCTTCCCACTTTCCAGGCTATGCTTTTAACGCTCTTGCTTACCATGCCGGTATCCGGCCTCATGGCCTTCGTTGCCTGGAGACTTTCGGACGGCATAGGTGTATCGGAATCCGTGCGGGCATTAGCCTATGGGATTTGGGCCACCTTGTTTGTTTTCCTTCCCTTGGAGTTTTCCCGGAGGATGTGTAGCGTGCAGGGATTGGCCGAAAGCCATTTCGGCTGGTCATCCTCTGCAGTGACTCGTATTCGGCATCTGGTGATGCAAATGATTCTGTTGACACTTCCTCTTGTGCTGATTTCCGCAACACTCAATAAAATGCCAAACGCTCAATGGCAGAATTCCATTGGACGGATCTGTTTTATACTTAGTCTCTGCATAGTTGCATTTATAATGCATCGCATTCTTCGCAGACGGAGTGAGGTATATATCTCATTTTTTGCCAAACATCCGGACAAATGGATTTCCAGGGTGTTTTTGCTGGGGTATGTGTTGATGGTCGTCATGCCAGTCCTTCTTGTACTGTTCTCCGCGTGCGGGTACTATTTCACGGCTTGGGATCTTGCATCGCGTTGGCTGCAGACAGTGGTTTTGATGCTATCGTTGCTGGTACTTGGGGCATTCTTCCTCAGATGGATACTGGTTGTGCGACGGCGCCTGGCCATCAACAGGGCGCGTCAACAACGGGAGGAGATGCAGGCGGCCGAGGCGGCAATGACGCATGAGGGAGAATCGGAAGAGAAACCCGAAATCCCGGTGGTAGATGTTGGTCCGGACCTGGCGACAATTAATATGCAGTCCAGGAGATTTCTGTTCGTGGTATTGGGAATTGCAGGCGCCATTGGATTATGGTTTATTTGGGACGATGTCTTTCCGGCTCTGGGAATCCTCAAGTATGTGGAAATCGGGAAAGTATCCGGAGGATCGGCCATGACCATCAGTCGAACGATCACCTTGGCGGATTTGGCGGGAGCGCTAGTCATAGCCGGCTTGACATTGATTGCAGCCCGAAATATTTCGGGGCTATTGGAAATGTCATTGTGGCAACATTTGTCGATCGATAAAGGTTTGTGTTACGCCATTACGGCCGTATGCCGATATATACTAATTGCGGTGGGTATTATCTGGGTTTGCAACTATGTTGGGTTGAGCTGGTCGAAGTTGCAGTGGATACTGGCGGCAATGTCCGTGGGTCTGGGATTCGGACTCCAGGAAATATTTGCCAACTTCGTCTCGGGCATGGTAATATTGTTCGAGCGGCCGATCCGTATAGGCGACATCATTACCATAGGTGACGCGACCGGCAGAGTGTCGAGAATCCAAATGCGTGCAACCACAATCATCGATTGGGATAAAAAAGAACTGGTTGTGCCGAACAAGGAGTTCACAACGGGGAGACTGCTCAACTGGACGTTGACCGACACCGTGAATCGACTGGTGATCGAAGTTGGCGTGTCCTATCGCTCCGATCCCGATAAGGTGCGTGAGATCTTACTGAAATGTGCTGCCGATCACCCGCAGGTAGTCGATGATCCAAAACCAATCTGCATCTTCCGAGAATTCGGATCCAGCGCGTTGATGTTCAGTTTGCGAATTTATCTGGCTAGCATGAAAGGGCGTCTAAACGTTATACACGATATGCATTCCGCCATTCACCGGGCATTACGCGAGGCCGGAATCGAAATCGCCTATCCGCAGCTCGATTTGCATGTACGCTCAGGCCTGAAAGATGCTATAATAGAAGCCTGAAAATCGTGTTATCCAATGATCAATTGATGCGGAATTGTAGCGTATGGTTTATAGTCAGTATTACTCCGAATTCGAAGGTGGAACGTTCGTCATTCAAACCGAGGGCGAAGCGGTTGAGAATTCGGCAACCATGCTTGCCATTCTGCAGGGCGTCCAGGATCTGCTGAGTCATGGAATTCGCGTGCTTTTCGTGTTCGGCAAGGGTCCGCAATTCGAGACGGAGCTACGCGATAAATATGGTGCGCGGACGCATGCGGAAACCAACCGCCTTGTTATTCCGGAAGCAGCCTTGCCTCGCATTCGGGAAGAGCGGGCGAGAATCAGCGGCATGATCGAGAGTATATGCGATGCCGGCAATATTCCTTACTCGTTGATCGCCGAGTCGGCAATTCGAGTCGAACGCCGCATAGGCCATGGTTGTACCGGTGTGCCCACGGATCTGGACGTGCGCGCCATCAGATCGGTTCTGAATCAATCGGAGCTTGCTGTTATGGGGTTTGGGGGCGATGATCACGCTGGTGAATTCCTTCACGTTCCGTCCGTGTCGCTTGCCGCGGACTTGGCCGTGGTGCTCGAAGCACAAAAGCTCTTATTTCTCATGGAATCCGATGGAATAAGTGTGCAGCGACACAACAAGGGCATGCGTCAGATCAGCTTCGCGGATCTGGAAGAATTGCTATGTCTGTTGCAGCGACAAGACCAACGAGGCGAGTTTGTCATTTCCAGCGAGGCGTTACCTAAAGTCCATGCCAGCATTCGCGCCGTGGCCGGAGGCGTAAACCAGATCCACCTGGTTTCCTACTCGCGGATGCTGGACGAAATTCTCACGCGTACAGGCGTGGGAACCATGATTGAACGTTACCAGAGCCACCATGTTACTCATGCCCGGGCCGAGGATCTCGACGATATACACCAACTCCATGTCGAATCTCAGTGCTATAAGAGTCCGTGCGGCACTCCTTACATAAAGCCTCTTGAACGTGAAGAATTACACCGCCTTCTGCCTCAGACTCTTCTGTTGCGTCACCGCGGGATCATCATCGGCAAACTCCACACTATTCCGATATCCGGAGAGGAAGGTGCTTTCCAGATCGGCGGGTTTGTAATCGCGGAAAACCACCAGGACTCTCAACAAGGCCAACTTTTGCTATCCGAAGCTCTTGCCCGTCTGCGGGAGCAAGGATGTACGCGTGCCTTTGCGGTTACAGCTTCAAAAAAAGCACAGAGTTTGTTCCAGCGATTGGGCGAGATAGCTTCCTCTGAAATGACCGAAGAGTTGGCGTTTCTGAGGAAAGCGAAGCAAAGGTACTCACCGGAGGAACGCGACCAGATCAAGTTATTCGAGTTTATTCTTAATTAGGGCTGTTAACCGGCTCCAGCTCTGGAAGCGGATTCTTTCCGTTACAACGAATCATTCATATAGTGGAAGGTCAAGAAATTGTGAAACTAAGCATTCTCCGGAAGGGTCAAAAACTCGGGAAATACAAGATAGAGCGGAGACTTGGCGAGGGCGGCTTCGCCAACGTGTATCAGGCTCTGGATACGATCGAGGGAACCCGCGTCGCATTAAAAATTCCGCACGACCGCCTTGTTACGCCGGATGTTATCGAGAATTTTCGTCGCGAAGTGCGTTTGATGGCACGTTTGCATCACCCCAATATCCTTCCGCTCAAGGATGCCAGCATCATCGATTCGCATTTCGTGATCGCTTTTCCGCTGGGGGAGCGATCGCTGGCCGACCGCATAGAAAGACGCATGTCTTTCAACACCTCCCTGGACTTCGCGGATCAAATGCTCACGGCCGTCTCCCATGCGCATTCGAATGGCGTTATTCATTGCGACATCAAGCCGGAGAATTTCATCATATTTCCGGAAAGCCGGTTACAATTGGCGGATTTTGGAATTGCCAAAGTGGCGTTCCGCACTGTGCAGGGTTCGGGATGGGGAACGCTTGGATATATTGCCCCAGAACAGGCCATGGGTAGACCGTCATTTAGATCGGATGTATTCTCGTTGGGCTTGGTATTATACAGGATGTTTGCCGGCAAGTTGCCCCAATGGCCCT
>JAFGTN010000045.1 GCA_016934075.1 Pirellulales bacterium | reverse complement strand
GGTCGGCCTTGCTATCGATCACGTTGTTTTGGGGAATCAACGGTTTTTTCCAGGCCATGGGCTGGACGCCCATGGTTAGGGTAATGGCCCATTGGTTCCCGATAGCAACTCGCGGCAAGACGATGGGGCTTTTGGGAACCTGCTACCAGTTGGGTGCCGCCTTCGCATCCATGCTCGCCATTTTTCTAACCGGATACTACTGCTCGGTAATGGGTGGCGACTGGCGGAGCGTGTTCCTGGTGCCCTCGGCAATGTTCGCCGCCGTCGGCCTGCTATACTTCATTCTCATTCGAAATCAACCCGAGGACGTAGGGCTTCCACCCATCGACGGACAACAACCGGCCGGCGAAAAGAGGCCCGACGACGATAAGAACCCGCGGCGGTCCAACGACGACCACGGTTCACAGTCTTCCATATTGGCCAACGTATCCAAAACCTTGAGCAATCCCTATCTATGGATCGTGGCCTGGGCCTTCTTCGCACTGGATGTCAACCGCTATGGATTCGTCAACTGGTTGCCGGCCTTTCTGAGCGAGCAAGCGACCGGCGAAGCATCGAGCTTGATGGGTAATTTCAAACTTGTAATGAAACTATGCATACATCCCCTGGCGGGTTCACTGGGCGCGATCACGGCCGGATGGGCGACCGACCGCTTCTTCGGCGGCCGCCGCGCGCCGGTGATCGTGATCCTGATGATCGCATTGGGCGTCTTTTCGATCACCTTCCCTTATATCGACCCTCATCAGACCTGGCTGGTGGTACTTGTGGTGGCGATAGTCGGTTTTTGCACATACGGCCCACACATACTCATGGTGGCCCACGCCGCGCAAGACTTCGGCAAAAAAACAGGCGCCGCCGGCGCCGCCGGTTTCATCGATGCAATGGGCTATGTGGGAGCCAGCCTTGCCGGCTGGGGAGCCGGAGTGTTAATCGGGAGACATGGATATCACTTCACCTTCGCCACGTTCGGCATCGTGGCGTTTGCCGGCGCATTGATGGCTGCCTTGTTATGGAAGGTTGGCCCCAAGGCAGGCGGTTCTTCATAAAATATTGCCGAGAACTTGAGAGAATAACAATGGATGCTCGAGAGCGAGTTCAGTTGGCATTGCAACACCGGATTCCCGATCGTGTTCCCATTGACTACTGGGGTACGACGAGAGTGGACGAAATGTTGATCAGCCACTTCGGGCTATCCTCGCGCGAGGAGCTTCTCGATCATCTCGATGTCGATTTTCGCTATATCGGCGGTCCAAGATATGTGGGTCCCGAGCCGAGCGAGCATGCGGACGGCAGCGTCGAGGATCACTGGGGTGTTCCGCGGGTACGCGTCGAGGTACCCTCCGGCAATCAGTCGTCCGTCTATCAGGAGGTGCTCGATTCTCCTTTACGCAAAGCCGATTCGGTACAGGAAATTCTCGACTACCCAAAATGGCCCGACATCGGCTGGTTCGACTTCGATTGTGTTGCCCAGCAAGTGGCCGCCGCACGCCGCACGGGCAAGACGGTGGTCTTTATCGGCGACCGTCTCAATCGTTGTGCTCAACTCAAACCGGCCATGTACCTTCGCGGGGTGGATCAGATCCTGGTTGACCTGGCGCTCAATCCAGAGATCGCCGAGGCTCTACTGGAACACATATCCGGGTTCTATCTGGAATATGCCCGACGCACGCTGGAGGCGGCCGATGGTGGGATAGATATTTTCATGATGGGCGACGACTTCGGCACGCAAAAAGGCTTGTTGATGTCTCCACAGACGTGGCGGCGGTTTCTGCGCCCCGGCTTCAAGGCCTTCATCGATCTCGCCAAACAACACGGCTGCAAGGTGGCACATCACAGTTGCGGTTCGATCCGTCCCATCATCGGCGATCTGATAGATTGCGGATTGGACATTCTCAATCCCATCCAGCCCGAGGTGATGGACATGGATCGCCGGCAACTCAAGCAGGATTTCGGCGAGAATTTATGTTTCCACGGTTCGATATCCATTCAGAAAACACTCCCCTTCGGAACGCCAGACGACGTGCGCCGCGAGGTTGCCGAACGATTCGAGACGCTCGCTCCCAATGGCGGGTTCATTTTCTGCACGGCTCACAATATCCAAGCCGATACGCCGCCGGCCAACATCGAGGCGCTTTTCGATGCATACAAAATCCTCGGCCGCTATTGAATCTGAATTACCGCTAATCCATCCCGGAGACAGCCCACTGGTGGGGTAGAGGCCATCAATTTGATAGCACGGGCCGGATGGATTTCTTGAATTATCTCAATATTCCTACGGAGAACTCCAATCAATGCTAAAGATGGTGGATTTTTGCCGCCGATCATCGTATATCGCCAAGTTTTGCGCTGCATTTGAAGTTTGGCGGCACCTTGTCATTTGCCTCGTCTGAAGCGTATTGATTCCGGCCTCTCATCGTATCGTCCGTTGTGACTCTGCTGGAGTGCGTGATGAAACATTTACCAACTCACCCTTTGGTACAAGGATTGTCGTTTCTCGACAGACGGTTTCACGCCATCAGTGGTTTGCAGAGTTTCATTAGCGCAACGCCGGATATGTCGTGCCCCGTGGCTTCTCCCGAGATGCTATTTCCCGGCTTGAGCGAGTTTCCGACAGAGATATTCACATCCATGGTCGTCGCCGACCTGTTGTATAAAGATCTTTTCAAGTCGAAGAACATGGATTACTACGTGGATAACCTGAGCGAATGTCTCCACGAAGGGCTCTTTCATTTCTTTCTTGAAAAGGCGCTCTTGCCCGCGGACGTCGATTGCACGGCGGTCGGTCTTTCTCTTTTGTACGAAACCGGGAGGATCGATAGCAGTCTAGTTCATCAGGCCGTTGACAAGATGCTTGAAAACACCGACGAAGCGGGGGTCATCAAAGTATATTTTCCACCGTGCGGACACAGGCAGTATGTCGATCCCGTCGTCTGCGTGAATGCCATGTATCTGTTCGCTTTGGTGGGCCGGGAAAACGAAGCTCGATCGTCGTCTGATTTCGTGCACCATTTCATTTCCTCGGGTGAATATCTTAAGGGTACCCGATATTACCCATCCCCCGATGTTTTTTTGTACTTCCTGTTTAGATTCGTGGAGCGATTTCAATTCGCGGACCAGTCGTTTGAGGACCTGCTCCGGCAGAGGCTTTGCGACCGATTCGGAACGACCCGATCACCACTGGACCTGGCCATCAGAGTGATGCTCGCGGGAAAAATGGTAATCGACAACGACGGTGAGCTAGAGCAACTGCTCGCCGCGCAGGGGAGTGACGGAGCATGGCCGGCCGATTTATTTTTCAGTTTTGGCAAGAGGCGCGGATTCTTCGGATGCAGAGAATTGACGACTGCGTTTGCGGCGAAGGCCTTGGCAGCCAGTCCGGCGTTGACACCCGCCACATTCGCGACAGATCCTCTACGGCAAGATGAGACCTCGGAGGATGTGATGCTGCCGCTTCCCATCGCAGCCGATGCGGACAACGCATCAGAGCCCAAGTCTCCGTCGCGGCGAGCGGCGTAATCCAGGATACGTTAGGGAAAACGAAAAAGGGCGACAAGGGAGTTTACGGCATGTCACAATCATCTCACCCAAGTGTAACGGACGCATCCGCCGGCACCGGGCAGGCGCGCTACTTGTTTGTGGGAGCCGCAATCAGGCGGATTTTGCGTTGCCTGGCTTGTGTTCGCTATAGAGATCCAGCCAAGGTACTTACACCAACGGTAATTGGCCTGGGATGTGTTGTCGAATCTCCGCTGACTTACAAGACATATTCCACAATGCTGCTTTTGATATTTGGTGGCTACGTGTTGATGGCACACTGTCTTGCGATGAACGACTGGACGGACGGAACTGCCGATAGCCGCGATCCTCGGAAGATTAATAAAGCGTTTTTGAACCGGGAAGTGACACGAACAGAGATGCTCATTCTCACAATTGCCCTGGGAATCATAAGTTTGTGGATCATAGGAACCGCCGCGTATCACCTCCTGCCCTTGGCAGTTATGATAATGGCGTGCAGTCTGGTGTACTCTTTTCCGCACTCGAGACTGGAAGGAAAACAGATACCGTTTCTGTCGACGCTTATGCACGTAGTTACGGCGGTTCTGATGTTTCTACTGGGATACTGCCTTTGGTCCGGTGTCGACCTGCGCGGAGTAATGATCGGCACCTACTTCGGCTTAATTTACGAAGCAGGACATCTGATCCTGGAAGTTAAAGATTTCGAAGGGGACCGCAACAGCGGGGTTCGCACTTACGCGGTTCGATTCGGCCAACGGCCCGTATTTATGGCTGCTTGTATGGTAACATTGGCCGCGGGTATGCTTCTGGGCGGGTTGGCGCTGACCGGCTACCTTCCGTATTCGATAGCGTTCGTCGCGTTGCTGTATCTTCCGATTCTGTTCATGTTCTGGAGGCTACGTAACGCAAATTTCACTCACCGCACAGCCCGGACTTTTTCAAAAAAATTCGTGAATATACATACCATTATTTGGGGGTTGATCTTAGTTATCAACATCTTCGAGCGGTTGGATTAAGAGTAGGTGCAACGTCAGAAATCACGGAACACGACCCATTGGTCCTGTAGATTTCATTGTATCGGTCTGAAACTCTGGATTCGACTTGGGTACCTGTGCCGAAGCGGTGAGTGTCAGCAACAATATGGCGATCGGAGAAACTACATGCATATTCATGAAGCTGTGTTTCCTCGTCCCATTCGACGCGGATGATATCAACTACCTCACCTACGTGTGTGATCTCTTCGAAATGGAGTCATTGGCGAAAAGCTCATTTGCCCAGCCCGGAGACGGACAACGCTTCTGCGGGATAGTAGTGGATCGTACCGGCTTCCTCGCCGACTAGCAGATCGATAACGCCTCGGCCCAGGTCCACTGGTGCGGGCGAGCAGGAGTGGGTACCCAGTTTGATTCGCTCGCCGTTGAATTCGACTTGTTTTACATAGTCGAAGACCGGCTTGGCGTTGCTGCCCACATTTCGGAGCAAGAGGACGGAAGCTTTGCGGGTCAAGCCATAGCCGCTGGGAAGATACGTATCTTTCGAGGCGGGAAAGGATAGGCCTCGCGATGTGCCGATGAGGAGATCTATATCGCCGTCCTTATCCCAGTCGTGGGCGACCAATTTGGCCCGGCCGGTCTGTCCGGCCGCTTCGTCGGCGTTGGCGGTGATTGGCGAGCCGTCTTGTAAGAGAAGCAGTTCGCCACGTTCGACGTTCTGGTTGTCTACGCGCCAGAATCGCCGCAGCAGGTTCTTCTCGTCGAGTGCAATCATGCACAGACGTTTGCCGGTTCCCCAATCGGTGACGGCGGGTTGGGATCGCCAGGCGAGATGAAGTTGCAAGCCGTCGCAGTACATCAGTTTGGGCTCGCTGAAGGCGGGACCGTCTTTGGAAGGCAGGCCTTGAAGGAACATATAGTCGGCCAAAGCGCTGTTGAGGATCACGTCGAGTCGGCCATCGCCGTCCCAGTCGCAGAGCGTGGGGCAGGTGTAGCCCCACATGGCTTCTCCGGGGCCCTGGATCGAGCCGCGGTATCCGGATTTTATATCGAGTCGACGTCCACCGACGGGCACGAAGGCCGGGTTGTCGAATTCGGGCCGGGCGGGCTTGCCGACGTTCTTAACGAACAGCAAATCGCCCGCGTTGTTGCCCACGATCAGGTCGATGAGCCCATCGCCGTCGAGATCTCCCGGGCTGATGACCGGAAGGTTGGCCAGCGTGAGCGGCGCCCCTTCGGCCAAGACGGGCTTCGCGGGCGTCTGGTAAATCGGCGAACCGTTATCGGCGAATTTTCCGGAAAAGCGGTAGAACCAGAGTCGTCCGCCCTCGCCGACAATCAAGTTGGACAAACCGGTCTTCTGGTCGGGTATGGCCTTTGCGCTGGGGTTGATGGCAGGATGGCGCAAGGCGACGCGCTGTTCGTCGTCAACGAAGAGCTGCGGACCGAGCGATCCGGTCGATTTGTCGATGGTAAAATAGCGGAGTACACCTTGCTTCTCGCTGGAGACGAGTGCGGGCGGTCGCTTCGCTCCCAGATTCACCACGGTCATAGAGCGGACACTGAATAGGAACTCGCCAGGTCCATCGCCGACGCGGCCGGCGCTCTCGACGCGTTTAAGGTCGAGTGAACTGAAACAAGCATGAACCAGGATTCTCCGCGGGATTCCTCCTCGCCAGAAGCCTGCTCCATCGTAGGGCATGAAGCTTGCGGAGTGGTGATCTCCCGGCGGCCGGTACACGGTATCGTCGGAGATGGTGGAGTAGACGTGAAGTTTTCCATTCGGACCGACATACGCAGCCATCCCACTACCAAGGCTACCACCAATATCCAGTTCATCAGAATCTGCACACTTCTCAAAGGTGAGTTTATCCTTATTGAATTTGCATATCCGCACCTTTCGGCCAATCGCTTTGATGCCGTAGATTGTGCCGTCCGATCCGCAAAAGATATCGTTAATCCGTTCTCCACCTGTTGACCGCGGTTTGCCGTATAGAGGCGTGCCTTCCTTGTCGAATTTTTCGAAGGGGAACAGGCGGTTAGGGGTCACGAACAGATCGTAAGGCCCGTTGCCGAAAACGTCGGCGGTTCCAAGCGGGATGGCGGAGTGGAGTGCATGGGGATCATCGCTACGACCGATTTGTCCGCCATGGAGCGAAGAGGCGACAGGAATCGATTGGTCGGGCGGAAAGCAACCGGCCGGTTTGCCTTTAGAGGTTTCTTTCGCGCTAGCGGAACCGATGGAGCATGCGATAATGGCGATGAGGATTACCACTACGGCAAATCGATTTATGAAGTCATCCCTTGTGGGGACGGGGGGATTGGCGGGCAAGGTGAACAGTTGCCGAACAGTTGGACTTATCATGAGTCTTGTTTCCTGTGCGAGGGCGGTGTTTGTGGTCTATTACTATAGAATAAAGTATTTAGTTCGACTCATCAACAAGCAAGGATGCGACATTTCCGAAAGATAGACAATGTCATGCCAATGCGTTACAATATTGCCTAAGAACGTGTTTTGAAATGGATGCCACTGCCGGCTTGTCCAGCAGTGTAGAGTGTATGAACCGGGAAAAACACTGCTGGACAAGCCAGCAGTGGCACCCAAAAAAGGCTCATACCTAATTCCAAACACGTTCTAAGAAAGTCTACCCCTCCAGAATACCGAAATCCACACCAAGATGGTATATCCATGAAAAAACAACCGTGCCAGAGACGATTCTACAATGACTCCAAACTGTTCCACGCGGCTTCTATATTGTTTCCCGTGATGCTTGCGACAATGATCCTCGTGTCCCAGACCGCTGCCGGGCAGGAGCCGGACACGCTGAAGCAGAGTTTTGTTACGCCACCCGACTCAGCCAAGCCTTGGGTCTACTGGTTCTGGATGAACGGAAACATCACCACCGAAGGCATCACCGCCGACCTGGAAGCAATGCACCGCGCGGGCATCGGCGGCGTAACGATCATGCACGTCGGCGCCGGCATCCCTCCGGGGCCCGTCAAGTTCTTCTCGGACGAGTGGCGCAAGCTGTTCAAATTTGCCGTGGAAGAAGCCCATCGTCTCGGGATCAAGATGTCGATGAGCGCCTGCGACGGCTGGACGGGGACGGGCGGGCCGTGGATACGACCCGAGGAAGCCATGATGAAGCTCGTCTGGACCGAGACAAGTTTGCAGGGGCCGTCACGGCATGCCGCGGTGCTGCCCCAGCCGGAGACCAACTTGGACGTTTATCGCGACGTGGCGGTTCTCGCCTTTCCCACACCGCCCGAGGATGTGGCCGACGAGCAGGCACCACGGCCGAAGGTCACGTCGAGCGATTCGGAGTGCATCGGCAAGAATCTCGTTGATGGCGACCTGAATACCACGGCAACCATCAAGCATACTAGCGCCAAGAAACCGGCGTGGGTTCAGTTCGAGTTCGCCGAACCGCGAACCGTTCGCGGCGTCCGTTTCGTGGTGGAATCCACAACCAAAGTACCCAGAGCCAGGAGTGCGTGGATCCAGGCAGCCGAGGACGGCAAGCCGTTCCGCATCGTGGGCCAGGTATCGTTCTACAAGAAAACAAATAATCCCTCATACACGATCGCGATAGACGAAACAACCGCGCGGCGGTTCCGCGTGGTGTTGCCGTCACTATCCGTCTTTCGCGAAGTACATCTTCTGGAGGAAGGCCGGGTCAACAATTGGCAACTGAAGGCAGGCTTCGGTCGCTACTGGGGCCATGGAGCCGATCAGGTATTTTTCTCGGAGCGCCAGGCAGGGCCCGACAAAACAACCAATTCGAGAGATCCATCCTGGACGGCACGGATCGATCGATTCGCAGTTGATCGGGACCGCGTTTGCGACATTACAAAACAAATGGGTTCCACGGGCAAGCTCAATTGGAAGGTTCCCGATGGTCGGTGGACCGTACTGCGGATCGGCTACACTCCTACGGGCGAAAAGAACGGCCCGGCCTCGATCGAGGGTACGGGGTTGGAACCAGACGCACTGAGTCCCAAGGGGATCGACGTGGCGTTCGATAATTTCTTGGCAAAGCTGCTCAGCGACGCCGGCCCACACAGGGGCGAAACTTTGCGGTATTGCCATCTTGACAGTTGGGAGACGGGCGAACAGAACTGGACCGCTCGATTTCCCGAAGAGTTCCGCCGGCGCCGGGGGTATGACCTGACATCTCTGCTGCCGGTGATGGCGGGCGGTCGAGTCGTGGGCAATCTGGACATCTCGGAGCGTTTTCTCTGGGACGTACGCCGCACGATCGCCGACATGCTGGCCGACTATTATTACGGCCGGATGCGAGAGGTCTGCCACCAGCATGGCGTCCTCTTCCAGACCGAGGCCGCCGGGGCACAGCAGTTCCTGTTCGATCCGATCACTTACCAGCAGCAAGGCGACCTGCCCATGGGCGAGTTCTGGGTCGATGAAGGCCGAATCCGACCCGACTGCAAAGCGGCCGCTTCGGTGGCTCATATCTTCGATAAAAAAATTGTCGGCGCCGAATCATTCACGGCCGGTTGGAAAGG
>JAFGTN010000454.1 GCA_016934075.1 Pirellulales bacterium | reverse complement strand
GGGCACCGTCGAAACAACGTGTCGCTCCGCTCGCTGCCTATATGCGCGAATTCGATCGACTCGATACGACACTGAAGTGGAGGTGTAAGGAGCCATCTCCTTCTTCTTCTGCGTTACCTGATTTCTGGAAGGCAACTTGTCGTTCGCTGGTGAAAACATCGACAGCGTATGCCGGGCTTTTGCCTCACCTGCGACAATCGACGGAGCTGGCTGAGCAGCGATCCAACGCAGTGCTTCATTGTCACGTTCGGTGCTTGAAGCGACCAATGCTTGGAACAGTCGCTCGGGATGCGGTGGCCACTCTGGTACACCTGGGCGGCCAGCAGCTCGCTCGTTGGCGTAACAGACTCCTGTCAGGTAATCGATGGTAATTGCGAACATTACCCATTCTCCTTTCCGCTGCCGATCGCGGCTTGGCCTTCTGCCACCAGATTGACCAGGTCTTTACTCGGAGTGAGCGTCTTCGTGCCGTGCCAGGGGAGCCTCTTATCTTCGACGTACGAGATTACATCGGCAAGCAACTGGTCTGGATTATCACACGTGATATTTTCCTTACCTCCAACAAACTCCCAACTCAGCGTCGACTCGGGCAGCAACTCACATCTCGACCGCAGCCACATGGCTCGTGACGTCAGCGTTGCCGCAGCCACTTCAATCGCCGCTAGTGCGGTGGTGACGTCATCACCGAGTCGGAGCTGCCTGAGCGACGTGAGACTAATCACGGTAATCTGCTCTGCGTACTTTACCGTCACACCGCGTCCTCGTTGGATCTGGCCTTGTTTCGAGAACGCTGATCCGAGTAACACTGCGGATGGTCGGACGCCTTTCTTGGCAAGTTTCCATCCCGCAACAGAGTCGTCGATTTCAACCTTGCTGCTTGAGCTAATAGGTAGTGGATCGAGCCGTCCACCAACGTGAGGTGCATCAGCAATTCCGACCCCAATAATCTCGCTTGTCATAGATCGCGGAACTCGGACTCCAGCACCACCTTTTCGGTTTGAATGCCAGATTCCCATTAGCAGCGAGTTCGGACTGTACCCAAATATCTCGCGCAGATCGCGGTCGAGCAGCACATCACTCGGATAGCCATCGCACGATCGCAGAATCACATCTGTGAAACGATGTGGTGCCGTGAGTGATGTTACATAATAGTCTCCGACCGTCACCTCCAGTTTCGGAATCTTGTACGGTAGAAGTGCTTCTTCCATTCTGTTGGCCTGGCTGGCCACCGAATCGAGTAGCACACAGTGTTCGGTTTGCCCGTCGATAATCCGGTCGTGACGCGGATCGCCGTTACCTGAATAGGTTGGTGGATACAGCACGTCGCCAGGTCCGCCCATCGGTTGAAAGCGAGTGCGGGCTCGTATTGCGGGAATTTGTTTTGTAACGGCATCTTGGATGTTTCTGAGCATTACAACCTCCAATAAGGGATTCGAGTAGTAATGAGACCGAAGTATAAGCTAAACCCAGGTCTTTTGCTCTAGCCCAGGTTGCGCAGTTGGAGGCCCAGATGTCAATAATCCTCGGGAAATGCACGGGTCGAGGTCAAAAGTCTTCACTACAAAAGCCGATCGGGGCTCAACCGCTCCGGCAGGGTCAGCCCGAGGGCTTGGAGGATCCGGGCTTGTTCGGGCATGGGTCGGGCGACACGACGGAGAGCCAGTTGGCGACCGTCGATCATCTCCAGGAGGATGTCCCCGATCTCCACACGCGACAGCTCGCGTAAGATTGTGGCTGGCGACATGCGCTGGAACTGGGGCGAGGCTCCAGGCCGCTTTGGATCAGGTTTGCGGATGAGCGTCATCAAGCCAGCGTTCTTGGCCAGGTGGTCCAAGGTCTTCTATCATCTTGCGATCTTTACTGACCTGGATGTCGATCAACTTGGCTCCTTGTGGATATCGCTCTTTCAGTCTGCCGACGCTTTCGACAATTTTATTCAGCCCTTTCAGCCAACCTTCGCGAACACGACGCTGGAGTCTTCTCAAGGCATCACGCAGGCCATGTGTTTGCCGCCGCCGGATCGCGCGCTCTTTCTGTCTTCGCTGAGAGCTACGAGCCACGAGATAGGCCACTCAATCGCGGACGAAGGACTTGCCTTGGACCTCTTCACGAATGGTTTGCCAACCGCCACTCGTTAGTTTGTCTTGGAACGATTCCAATTCGCTACGCCGGGTGGAAATCAGATAATAACGTCCCGGCACGCTGAAAAATGCGATATTCTCTTGGCTGATCATACCGTGATCGAATACCCACACCTGGTGACTTTGGTCAATACGTCGTTCGATTTCTTTCACAATGTGCTGGACTGTCTGGACGTCCTTCTTATTACCCACGACCGTATAATGGGCCAATGGGAAACCTTCCACTACAACGCCTTTTGAGACTTCTACGATGATCCGATAACGACTTATGTCAAATTCAGAGCCGTTTTGGGGTTAAAATTGTGCAAATTTTTTCTGAACTGCGTAACCTGGACTAGTCCTGGCCACGTGCTTATCAAAACAACAGCCATCTTCAGAGCGTTTGACACCGTCAATTCCCACGAAGAGACTTAAGATTTGGTATTGCAGCCGTGGGGTATCCACGGGCATGACATTGGCAATGATTCTGAAAACCATTATGACGAGGGTGATCTCATGGACCAGTATCTGAGAATGGGTTTGATTATATGGTTTCTGTTGGGGATTGTGTCGAACGACGTGTGGGGCGCAGTTCTATACACCGTGACAGATCTTGGCACACTCGGTGGAACAGAAAGTCGGGCCTATGGTATTAACGAAAGCGGGCAGGTCGTGGTATTTGCCCTCACTTGGCCGTCCGATGGGCCGAATGCTTTCCGCTCGGAAGATCCCAACATGCTCGCCACAGCGGTCAATGGGGGCAGAAGCGTGGGCTGACTATAGCCCTCTCACCCTTCTGGTCCTTTTGACATACCTGTCTCTCATGATAGAATCGGCCCTGCTGTAGACGAATCAAGTTTCCTATCACTTGGGAAAGAGAGATCATCGGGGGCGATTTCGCTTCAGCTTCCTAATCTTCTTCACCATCCGCACAAGGCGGATGAGATCGAAGTCAAACCATTGATCTAAGAAATTCTGGAAAAAGGCGAGAGAAAGGGGGTGATGCAGGATTACAATGAACCGTAATCAAGGAGCCTGGAGTGGGCAATTGTCGCAAAAATAATTGATGGAGGGTGTCTCAAGTCATCTACAACTTTTTGCAACCTAAGGGGCTATATGATGATTCACGCTAGAATGTTCGTTCTCTTTATGGGGTGTATGCTCACAATCTCCGCGAACGCTGCAACAATCTTCTACGACGACTTTGAGGATGGTAGCGCAACGGATAATTCACCAGTCACATGGGAAGTTGTGCCACATTGGCCGCTGTCCTCATTTGGTGTCACAGCGGGCAATCTCCGAGTTACTGTATCGCAGCCTGATAATGCTGCCGTGATCGGGGTTCCTGCGGTAATCCTTGGCGATATGTCGATCCGTGCGCAGGTTCGGCTCGATGGCGCGCGGGGCGATGAAGGGGCTGCAGTATGTGTCCGTGGATCTTGGGCTTTGGCCATGTCTCATGCACTTGAAATCGCAGTTGACGGTGGCTTGTGGTTCAGAATTGCCAACCAGTATCAGCGTATAGCAACGACCGATCTCCGTCCCATGGATGAAGACGTAATTTTGCAGCTCGATGCGATAGGCCAAACGATTAGAGGTTGGGCGTGGCGGGCCGGCGAAACAATGCCCGCAACACCGTTGGTGACTCGGACGACCATTTTATTGCCAACTGGGTGTCCAGCCGTTTATTACTCACCCAACACGACGCCGCAAGGCACTTCTGGTACGGCGATCTATCGATATGTTCACGTCGCCAATACGTCAATTCCAGAGCCATCCACGATTATTCTCTTGGCAGTCGGATTTGCGGGAATTTGGTGGAGGCGCCGGTTCGGTGGTGGTACCTGAGGCGCGCTGGGGAAGTATGCATCCTCATCTTGGGCAAATCTGTGCTGATTGGGGTAAAGGGCATAAGAGATTTCGTGACTTTCCAAATCAAACAGTGTATTCTCTGCCGTGCGGCAGTTACGGATAGCTGCCGTTGTCGTTAGCTCATGCTGAAGTAGCAGGGCTTTGTCCTCCGGATTGGCCGCAGCACCCGGTAAACCAGGCCTAACCAGCCTGGCTAAGGGAGCAGGATTCATCACCTGCAGTGTTTGCGGATGCCGGTAGAGCTGGATTGCCGCGAGAGTCGCCTGTCCAGCTCGACGGAGGCTTGCTGAATCAATCCTGCTGG
>JAFGTN010000453.1 GCA_016934075.1 Pirellulales bacterium | reverse complement strand
AGTTTGGGACGCAGACGCCGGTGCAGGTCGGCCGCCCGCAGGATGTTTTGCGGATCATCGTGGATCTGTGACGCCGCATTTGCCATGTCTTCATACAAGCCGTTGGCGGCGTTGTCCTTTTCCAAGACCAACGCGGCTTCGGTGCCGAACGGTGCTCCGTAAAAATGGGCCGCGCTGGCAATGCGGCGAGCCAGTACATTACTTTTCGGAAACGAACGCAAATATGCACAACCGGTCCAGCGGGCTGTCATGCCGTGTTTGGCGGTGATCTTGACCGCCTGACTTTTTATCTGTCCGACGGGAAGTTTTTCGTTGGGGAAACCGATCGGCACGGTGGCAGCCGTTTTGGGAAAATACTTCCGGTACAGGCCGCAAACCCGATCGGTGAACGACAACAACGATCCGGTGTACCACTGCATGTAGTCATGCCGGTGCCGCAAAGAGTTATTCGTAAACGGCATCTGCGGCATTAAGTCTTCTTCGAATTCGGAAAATCGTGTGTCCCAGGCTTCGTTCAGTTTGCCGATATCTTGATATTTGTCTCGCATGGCTTCAGCGAAAGATGTCCGGGCACGTTTATCGCCCGACCAATATCCTGAATGTCTATGTGGCGCTGAAAACTTATAGTGCTGTACGCCGCTGGGATAACATACCTCGCCATAATCGCCCGAGATCATGGCATAGACATAGCTCAGACGTCTACCGTAACGTTCGGCAACAGCACCCAGCAACCGCTCGTATACCTCGAATGTGCGCGGATCCCAAAGCGAGAGGATGGTTGAATCCTGATTATGCTCGAGGCATCGATAGCGGGCGTGGTCGGTGTTTTCCCTGTTGTACCATTCAGGTGGATGCTGGAACCAACACATAGCTCCCGCTTCCATCTTGCCCCGTTCGATTTTCTCTAGGGCACGATCGAAACGCGACCAATCGAAGCGGCCCCGATGGGATTCCAGTTCCCACCATACCAAACGCGTTTCAATCAAACTCACACCCTGTTCGGCAAGCTTTTTGAGCGTTTCCGTTTGAAGCGTATCGCACAGACCGTTACGCTTAACGGCCTTGCCGGACGAGGTATTGAAGTTCAGCCAGGCTTCCGGAATATGTCGGGAATGGAATACGGGGCGCTTAACGGATGTGGATTCGTTTGTGGTCGAGAAAGCCTCCTCGTGCAAAAAAGGCGAAACCACTGAACCGGTCAGTGCCGCCGAAGTGGTTCGAGTGAGAAAATGCCGCCGTGTCGTGTTTTGATTCAACATGGGGACCTCTTGAGGCATGTAATGCAACAAGGACGATCCGATTGGTGCGGATCGTCCTTGGCGGAAGTTAATATGGCCGGTCGGCAGAACTGCCGTCGCCATTGATTGTCAATGTTAGGTCACGTTGATCTTGTCGATCTTCACTTTTGTGAATAACTGGCGGTGGCCGGTTTTGGTTTTGGAGTTCTTGCGCCGGCGGAACTTTTGGACCGTGAGTTTAGGCCCCTTTTCGCCGCCGATGACGGTGGCGGTTACGGTGCCCGATTCTATTGTGGGTTGGCCAACCTTGAGTCCGTCGTCGTCGCGATATGCCAGAACCTTGTCAAAGGTGATGGTTTCGCCAGCCGAAATATCCTGGTAATCGACCTGGACCTCTTGTCCTTCCTCGACCTTAATCTGGTGGCCGCTGGTCTCTATAATTGCGTACATGTCAATCCTGTTTTTATATTGGCTTAGAATGGGGTGTTGGTATAGCATTCGAAACTACTCATTCTAATGAATGTGATGCTACATTGACAACCCCCGTTGAATATTTGCTTACGAGCAGGGGAATTTGACTTCACGGTTATCGGCGTCGCGGCATACCACCTTTAGATGTTCGGGCGAAACCCCTTTGTCACCAAGGATTTGCAGTGTCATCTTGCCTTCGTCTTCCAGTCTGGCTAGCTCTCGGCGTTTCTTATTGCTCAGATAGCTGGCAACTTCATCCGCTACGGTTATCGTAACTTTTGAAATTTGCGGGTCGTGAGATGCCAGCATAATCAGGCGAATGACCTCGATTGACATACTTTCGGGTGTTTTGACTACCCCGCCACCACGGCAATAGGGGCAATCGCAGAAAACGCTTCTCTTCAAACTGGGGCGAATTCGCTGGCGGGTCATTTCGATCAGTCCGAAGGGGCTGGTGCGGAGGATTTTTGTTCTTGCACGATCTCGGCGAACCGCGTCGCGAAGCGCCCTTTCCACACCGCGTCGATGCCGTTCGTGACGCATATCGATAAAGTCGTTAACAACGACTCCGCCCAAGTCGCGTAGCCGGATCTGTCGAGCGATTTCCTTGGCAGCCTGCATGTTCATCTGATATGCCGATTCCTCGGCCGAATCATCGGCCCGGAAACTACCGCTGTTTACATCGATGGCAACCAGGGCTTCGGTCTGATCGATCACAATCGATCCACCCTGTTTCAAGGGTACGGTGCGTTGATGGATCTTTGCGATCTCATCATCGAGGTTGTATTTATGGAACAGGGGCTCCTTGCCTTCGTAAAGTTTCAACCGGTTTACGTGGCGGGGCATAACCAATTGTAGGAATTCTCGCGTCCGTTCATAGGCGTTTTTCTCATCGATATAGATCGTATCGACGTCGCTGGTGAAGATATCGCGAATCGTGCGAATGATCATGTCGCTCTCTTCGTAGATATCGATGGGTGCCGGCAGTTTCTTGATGCGACGGACAATGACCTTCCAAAGTCGCAGTAAATAGGCCAGATCGCGGGATAGCTCGCGGCGTGTGCGATCGGCTCCAGCCGTACGAACGATGAATCCCAGGCCCTTTGGCGGGTTCAGTTCGAGCATGATATCCCGTAGCCGCAGACGCATGTCCTCGTTTTCTATTTTTCGTGACACGCCCACGCGCCCCAGCGCCGGCATCAGGACCAGGTAGCGGCCGGGTATGCTGATATACGTCGAAAGGGTCGGCCCTTTGGTACCGATGCCTTCTTTGGTAACCTGGACGAGAACCTCGTCGCCCCGTTTGAGAATGTCTTGGATGGGGGGTTTTATGTATGGCCTGGCACCAGGGCGGTTTCGTCGTTGCCGCGTGCGTCCATTGGAGTCACTGCCGGAGCCGCTACTGACGCCGTTGGCATTGTAACCACCCTGCTTGAAGTAGTGCGGCTCGATGTCGCTGACGTGCAGGAATCCGTTTCTCCCGACTCCGAAATCAACAAAGGCCGCCTGGATACTTGGTTCCAGATTGATTACCACGCCTTTGTAGATATTGCCAACATAATTATCTTGAGTGGTTCGTTCTATATAAAGTTCTTCTAGAACACGATCTTCAACGATTGCGATCCGGCATTCTTCCGGCTGCGCAACGTTTATCAACATTTCTTGTTTCATGGTGTCGCTTTCTCGCTCGGCAAAGTTGGCGAGTACGCAATACGCTATTATTCATGCTTTGAGCTCCACGGTTGTCCGCCTTGGGTACACTCCGTTCTTGGCCGCGTATGCTTCGATGGGCGGCAACTCCAATGCGGCCAGCACTTCGCGTGGGCCGGGTGTTGCTTCAGCCGACGCCAAGATGCTCATCAAAAGGACGTCGTCCAATAGGCTAAGGCTCTCCAGTCGTGGTCGAAGATCAATCGGTTTTTGGTCTCTAGAACGCTCTACGAAACACGATTCGGAAACCATCAGCCGGCGGATACGATCCGGCAGCTCGCGGCGGTGTCGGGAATCGACGGGAATCTCATAGGTCAGGCTGCGAACTTGCGCCTTTTTGCTACCCGGCGGGCAGACTTCTATCGAACCGAACGCGATGCCCGGCGGGCAGAATTCGTCCAGTCTTTGTAGCAAAGACCGGGGTGTCCAATTTTCGGCGAGTTCCAGTTCCATCACCTCGTTGTGTCCTTCGAATCCCACGGCCAGAGCCGACGGAAAGCTTATTCGCGGCTTTGGGTGAAAACCCTCACTCATGCTCAACCGCAAGCCCGCTCGGCGGAACATACGTTCCAGCAAACGAGCCAGATCCCGGTGCCCAATCAGGCGCAGGTCTCCAAGCTTGCAAAAGCGAATGCGTACTCGTTGTCGAATCTTCTGATTTTTTGTGTATTCTGCAACCATCAGATCCGTTAAGCCCCCGACACTGCCGTTGGCGGCGGGGACTCCTTCGCGGCGCGCCGCGCCAGCCGGGATATTTACAAGTTCCGGCTAGTGCGAAACGCCTGTTAAATTTCAAACAAAACGGGGACAGGCACCTTTGAGTGCTTTTATCAAAGGGCTCAGGAACCGGTCCCCGGGTTGTTTGATTTCTTTGTTCTCTCTCAAATCACTGCCCTAATTCCGGTACTGTATTTCTGAGTTGTCTTTTAAGGAAACTATTGATGTCTCGGGCGTTTTCCATGGCCATAACCCGTTCGGCGATCGATTTGCACTGTTCAATGTTAACGCTACGGCAGATTTTTTTTATCTCCGGAATAGCGCTGGGCGTAACGCTGAACTGGCGCAATCCGAGTCCCAACAGCAGCATGGTATAAACGGGATTGCCGCTCATCTGCCCGCACATATTGACGGGTATCGATTTATTGGCGGCCGCTCGTATCGTGATGGCGATCAGTTTCAAAACGGCCGGATCGGCGGCGTTATAAAGTCCCACGACATCCTTATTGCTACGGTCGACGGCCAGGGTATATTGGATCAGGTCATTTGTTCCGATGCTCAAGAAATCGACTTCCTCGGCGAAATCTTCGATCATCATTACGGTGGCCGGCACCTCGACCATGATGCCGATTGCCATGTCACGGTTGAATTCCATGCCGTGTTCGTCGAGGTCTTCCATGACGTCCGCCAACACCATTTTTGCCTGGCGGAGCTCCATCAGGGTCGATACCAGTGGGAACATAATTTGCACGTTGCCCAGCGCGCTGGCTCGCAACGCGGCTTTCAATTGCGTGCGGAACATGGGCAGGTTTCGCAGCGCCAGGCGAATGCTGCGCAGGCCCAGGAAGGGATTGCGTTCGTCCTCTGGGTCGGGCAGGTGCTCGATCTTGTCGGCTCCCAGGTCGAAGGTGCGTATGGTGACCGGACGGCTGCCCATCGTTTGTACCACACGAGAATATGCCTGAAAATGGACATCTTCGTCGGGTTCTTTTTCGACACCCAGGTAAAGGAACTCAGTGCGATAAAGTCCCACACCGTCGGCACCGCGATCGATACAATGATCGACCTCGTATGGGAATTCGATGTTGCCATATAGCTTAATTGAGATGCCGTCGGCCGTTTCGGCCGGCAAATCGCGAAGTGCTTCGAGCTGCGTGGCCAGCGTGCGAATTTCCTCCGCCTCGTGGCGGTATCGGGCGACGGTCTCTTCGTCGGGTTGAATAATTACCAGCCCCTGGTCGCCATCGATGATTACTAGATCGCCCCCGGAGACATCGGTCATAAAAGGTCCGGTACCGACCACGGCAGGAATCTCCAAGGCCTCGGCCACGATGGCCGTGTGGCTTCCCAGGCCGCCGATCTCGGTCACGAATCCAAGCACGTACTCGCGGTCCAGATTGGCCGTTTCGCTGGGCGTAAGGTTATGAGCAAGCACTACCACCGACGAAGTCAGGTGTGAAATGCCTTCTCGGCGCAGGCCCAAGAGGTGTCGTAAAAGCCGTTTTTCGATATCGAAGATGTCGTTGGCGCGTTCGGCCAGGTAGCGGCTTTCGAGCTTCTGGAACACCTGCGCGTAGCGGCGCAAAGTACGACTGACCGCGTACTCTGGTGAGTAATGCCGCTCGCGAATCATTTCTTCCAGCTCGTTCCGCAACTGGGCATCGTTGAGCATCTGGAAGTGCGCTTCGAAGATGGCGCCGTATTTGTTGCCCAACTCTTGCGAGACGGCGTCGCGATTGTGCGAAATTTCATTGCTGGCAGCGTCGATAGCTTTACCGAGGCGTTCCAGTTCTCCTTCGACCGTGTCGCGCGCAACGAACCGGCGAGGGATACGAAAGCCCTCGTTATCCATCACCAGCGCTTCGCCAATGGCAACACCAGGCGATACGGCTATGCCCTGCAGCTTTTGCATTTGAACCCTCTGCGACAACGGCGTTTTCGGGATCGCCCAAGCTGCCGCGCTCCGGAAAAATCGCAACAAAGCGATGTGTCCCGCTCTTTCGGCAGCGGCAATCGACCGGAATTTATGGGCCGTTGCGCTATGTATGGTTATTGTTTTTCAGGCGACATCGATTACGCCGTGGCGGAATCGTCTTCACCTACACCTTCGGGCACTTGCTCTTCGGCCGATTGCCCTTGGGTGTTTTGGTTATTTTCTAGTTCGTCTTCACCAAAGTTCGTGGTGAACAGGGCTGCCAGCGCGTCGAGCGCTTCTTCAGCATCTTCACCATTGGCTTGCAGCAGCATCTCGTCGCCTTCGAAGGCTCCCAGGCCGGCCAGGTGCAATGCCGTGCTTTTGCCGTCGGCAGCGCGATCACCTTTGGAGACTTCGATGTCCGAGTTGAATCGCTGCGCAAGGCAAACGAAAAGGGTAGCGGCGCGAAGGTGGAAACCCTCGCGATTAGCGACCGTCACTGTTCGTGTTGCTCTTGCCATCAGGAAACGAACTGGTTGTTGTCTGCTTCGTCAAGTAACTGTTGAATTTCTTCGCCTGTTCCCGATTGTTTCAGGAATTTGCAAAAGGTATCGTTGCGGAGCTGGCGGGAAATATTTTCCAGAGCTCGCAGGTGGTCGCCCGGTCGGTCGGGCGGGGAGATCAACAGAAAAAATAACTGTACTTTTTCACCGTCTAGGCTGTTGAAGTTCACGCCCTCGGAACTCACCGCTACGGTGCCTACAAGGTGGTCCACGCTGGGGTGCTTGGTATGCGGAACGGCCACTCCACGACCGATACCGGTACTACCGAGTTCCTCGCGTTTGAGGATCGCCTTGACAATACTCTCTTGTTCATCTGCGTCGATTTGCGATGCATCCTTCAGTGATTGGACCATTTCGCGGATTACCCCTTCTTTATCCTCCGCGGTCAGCTCCGCTTTGATCGCGTCACGACTGACAAAATCGGCGAATTTCATTCACCATTCTCCTTTAATCGTCTAAATCTTCACGGTCATCATCGTTTTTCACGGAACTCGGTTCGCTCAGTACTGCTTGCTGTCTGAGACCTTCCATGCGGTGATGGTCTTGGATTTTGTCTTTGTATTTACGCAGCTGCTGTTCCAGCTTGTGAATTACCTGGTCCAAGCCGGCCATGAGCTCTTCGCCTTGGCAACTAGCCACAAAATCATGTTTGTGCTCGGCCGAAACTTGAACGTCGACACTGGGCGTCTCGCGGTGTTCCAGATCGATTGTTACCGTTATGGAGGTAAGTCGCTCGAAACGTCGAGTTAACTTCTCGACCTTGGCACTGATCTTCGCTTGTGTTGTATCGCTTAAGGATCCATGTCGAGCCGATATTTTGATTTGCACAGAGTCCGCTCCTTCACTCCTAGCCTGGATAAGTCCCGGCTGCCTCGCGCCGTCGAAACCGGTCATTCTAACGAAATCGGTTTGCGTATACAAACGCAAACGGGTGGTCCCTCGAAATCTTTCTCGCGACGCGTGAGACCACCGTTCCTTCTTCAGTTTAGCTTTTTCTCTAACGAGCGTAAGGGGATACGGCTTGTGGGGGATACTTATTAACTCACGTGTGTCCATTATAATCTGATTCAACCATGCGGGTTGTATGGAAAATAATGGTTTAGAGTGAATTATTAGGAGGGGGTTTTGGTATGAAACAGACAGAATGACAGAGAAAATATAGCCACAAGCGGGGACTAGAGATCAACAATTATCTCGCCCAACCACATATCTCCCAGGTTTTCTACCTTTAGACCGTGGTAAGTAATTGCCTTGATCTCCTCTCCAAAGCCATGAATATCGGGTCTGTATTGCTCCCCCCATGAAGTTGCATTTAAGCCGCTCTCAGTAAATTGCACAGAAAAGCTGCACAAAACAACATGTTCGCTCGCAAATTTGAAAAGCAGTTCATCAAGCCAATCCAAAAGTAGTTCATCGTTTCGACTGCCCTCGATACGGAATGAAAAAGAACGTTCAGAACTGATTTGCTTAGGATTTTCCAAAATTACCGAAAACAGCGCGCTAGCGGCTTCCTCGAAAAGTTTTTCCAGGCTTTCCGCACGAATGCGAAGCCCCAGATCGGCCGTGTGATCGAAGGTTTCGAACATTTAATACCAATTATTGATTGATGCGGTTGTCTTCTGCATAATGTCCCCAGGTGTGAACGAGGATGAAGATCTCATAGCGAATATTTCATCCTGCCGGATCATTCGAAAGTATTCAAACGCAAGGTGTCTTGAATTTTATCGCGTTGCGCTGGTCGAACGCCAGCCTCGTCGGCGTAATCTTGCCAGCGGGAAACGACTTGAAGGACGTCATTGATGATCGCCTTTGCCTGGCCGCGTTTGAGTAATGCGACCTGGCCGCATTGCTCAAAATCTTGCATGGAAAAATGATCTTGCTTTCCGTTGATTGTCATCTGATGGATGACTGTCCACCGTCCACTGGGCTGATAGCTGTATATCATGTCATACGCGGGTGCCAAAGTCCACCTTCCACCACGATCCATCAGAAATGCAATGTTTTTGACATGATCATCTTGATTGCGTGCAATTACATTGAACACCATTCTGCGAAACAGTTCAGTAGTTGATACGGCTGACATGTCTAGTCGTCGCATTACATCAAATGCTTGTTCGTATCCATGCGCGCCTGCTTGATTAAAATCCAGATGTGCCATCGCCGCCAGAGATTGCATGTGGATTTTTTCGTTCCCGGCAATTCGATCGAAGCGTCTGGTCATAAAATGCCGGCGTCCCCCCTCATCGAACAACCTGCAATCGCTAATGTCGATCCCACAATCTTGAGCCATTTTACAGTAGGCATATTCGATCACTCCGTAACCTTTTGGATCGGCCAATTCCTTGTCCCGGTTATTGCTAATACCGTCAAACTTTATCAGCCAATGTTCAAAACCGTCGGCAACAGTGGTTTGTCCGCTTCGCACTTCGTTGGTGTTCGGATTCCATGCAATAACAGCTTTTGCTCGTGCTCCACCGGCTGATGTGCCAACGCGCAGGATATTTGCCATTGCTTCAGCGGAGTCTTCACTGAATGAAGTCCTCAAGTTATCTCTATCGGATAGGATTTCATTTGCCAATCCGACCAACTGCTCAACATAGATACTAGATTGGTCGGTAGCAGTTGGACCGGTAGCAGGCACATACTCTAGCGCTCCCATTCCGCGCGAGCCCGTATAGCAAAGACGCTCGACGGCGTTGAATGATTCAGGCGAACGCCCTTGTCGAGCCAGCCAGGCGTTGATTAGTGAAGTGCCAAAACGATCCGGTAAAGAATCGGCCAGCAATCCCGGTAATCCATAAAAGCTTTGTTGGGCCAGTGACGGAAAAGAGTAAACTCGCTTTGACAGCGGCATCATCAATGGAGAAACTTCGATTCCACTTTCGGCAAAATCCGAATCGTACTGAAAAGATGCGACCAGTTGGTCTTCTTCCAGGACCACTGCTGCAATAGTTGAACCCCAAAGCCTGACTTCAGCAATCGAACTCATCGCTCATCTCCCCATGTCCAAGGTTTTTTTGATTCCTTGACATCGGTTGATTTTTTTCGAGGGGCCCGCTTTGGCCTTGCCGATTGTCTCTTGAGCATTTCCATGGGGGAAACCGTCGATTCCGGGATTAGTAGATCCAGCCGATCGGAAAGGTCCAGAATTCTTAGCAGACGAATCAACGTCGACAGCTGCGTATCGCCACCAGCCTCGATTCGCTCGATGGTTCGCTTGCCTACACCAGCCCGTTGAGCGGCCTCGGCTTGTGTTAACCCCAATTCTATTCGCCGCTGGGTAATCCGAGCGGCCAACTCTGACAAAGCTTGCTGGGGTGTTGTTCGTGTATCGATTTTCATGGTGCTTCAACGAATTCCCTTGGTTATATATCGTAATATACGACGTATTAACACCGTAATCAAGCTTTATTTCGCAAGATATGGCGATTTGCAGTAATTAATGTATCATAATTATATATGAAAAGTATTCGCAAGCAATAAGTTATCTGTAATGTAAACTACATAAAAAGCTTGGTGCGAATCGATCTGCCTGTAATTCGGGTGGATTCGCTTCGGGATAGACTTGCACCAAGGAAGTCCGAGTGTAACAATCGTGCTGTACATCCACACCACCTTCGGAGGTTGCTACCATGCGTTCGACTGTTGCTTTACTTTCGTTGTTGCTTTTTGCCGCTTCTGCCGTAGCCGAAGAGGTTACCCTCTGGATCGGCACCACCACTCCGTCCAGTAGTCAAAGTAAAGGCATATATTGTGCTACGCTGGACACAGAAAGAGGTAAACTGTCCCAGCCCGAACTTGCGGCCGAGATATCTTCGCCTGGCTTCGTTGTACGGCATCCTAACGGCAAATTGCTATATTCCGTGTGTGATCTACCGGATGGCAAGGGGCCCGGTGTAGCGGTTTATAAAATCTCGGATAATGGCAAATCACTTGGCCGCATGGTCAATACACAGCCCATCGGAGACGGCGGGGCCTGCCACCTCACGGTCGACGCCTCGGGCAAGTGCCTCTTCACGGCTCAATACGGCGGCGGATCTGTGGCCGTTTTTCCGCTTGCCGACGACGGCTCTATAAAACCGCGATCGGCGTTGATCGAACACAAGGGCTCCGGACCTAACAAAGCCCGTCAGAAAACCCCACACCCGCACTGGGTTGGAGTCGATCCGACGAACCGCTTCCTCTTGGTTCCCGATTTGGGCATGGACCGCGTAATGATATATCGCATGGACTTGGACAAAGGCCGGCTCGAACGGCACGGCAGCGGCGTCTGCCCGCCCGGCGCCGGTCCACGACACATGAAATTCTCGCCCAACGGAAAATTCGTCTACGTGCTCAACGAACTTGATATCTCGGTAACCGTTTTCAAGTACGACGCGAAAGTCGGCACATTGAAAGCGATACAAACAATTACGGCCT
>JAFGTN010000452.1 GCA_016934075.1 Pirellulales bacterium | reverse complement strand
TTAGCAGTCCCACGCCCTCTTCATACCTCTTTAGAGCTACTTCAAGTCCGATTCGACCATCTTCGAGCTCCGAGGCGATTTCCTCCAAGAGGGCTAATGATTCTTCGAATCCGGGCTCATCCTGGAGAGTTTCTGGAGCCTTTTGCACCTTTTTTTTGACTTTTTTTTTGGCCACGGCTTTGGTTCCTCTGGGTACTCCCTCGATAGTCCGTTTCCCCGATTAATCCCACATTGTAGCGGGATTTGGACCTTTGGGCAGGCGGGCGGAAAATTAATGCTAAGCGCGAAACGCAAGCGAGGGGGGAGTCTTACTCGCTGGGGAGAAACTCTTCCATGGCATAGGCCATCGCGTTTACGGTTCTTCCGACGTCCCCTCATCCTCGGCGGCAATTCGTGCCGGTACGGGCAGCTTGATCTTGAATTGCGTGCCGTGGCCGGGCTCGCTTTGCACGGAAATGCTGCCGCCGTGTGCTTCGATGATCTTTTTCGTGGTGGGAAGCCCAAGTCCTGAGCCGCCGCTCTTGGTCGAGAAGAAGGCGTCGAAGATCTTTGCACAGGCGTCCGGTTCTATACCGCAACCCGTATCGATAAGTTCTAAAGCCACTCCGTCGGGCGTGGCATATGTACGGGCAACAAGTTGTCCGCCGTTTTCGATAGCCTGTTGAGCATTGAGCACAAGGTTCAGTAATGCCCCGTGCAACACCTCGCGGTCTATCAGCACGGTGGGCAGGTCGGACGCCAGGTATGCAATGATTTCGATACCGTCCTCTTCGGCCTTGGGGCGGATAAAGTCCAGCAGACGCTGCACCTGATCGTTGAGATTTGTGGGCTCGCGGTGCAACTGTCGCACCTTGGCGAAGTTGAGGAAGTCGTCCAGGAGATCCTGCAACCGTTGACACTCTCGCTCGACGACTTCGATCTTCCGCAACGCCCGCCGCTCCCGCTGGTTCTGCGGTTCCGCAAAATCTTCGCTCAACAGTTCCATATTCAATCGGATAGTCGAAAGCGGATTTTTGATCTCATGCGCCAATCCCCCGGCCAGACGGGCAATCTCCGTATAGCGATCGATAAGACGTTTGTTTTCGCTATTGAAATCTTCGCTCATTAGGAAATCGGTAACTTTTTATTTAAGGAAAAAGAGAGGTCCAAAGCAGAGATTTTTTTACAGAAGAAAACGAAGGACACAAAGGAAAGGGAAATTATGGATTGAGAATGAATTTGAATTGAATAATTGTGTTCTCTAAAGCATTTCTATTACGAGTAATTATGTATCCCGACAATCCCATCGAAATCTTTGTTATCTTTGTTTCCTTCTGTAAAAAAACTTCTTTCAAGCTTTTGTATCTTCTGAATTCTGTTTAACAAAAAAATGCCGGAAACAAACGTGAGCGATGTTTCCGGCACCTGATCTTATGGACATGTTATCGCCGACCGGCGATTTTTCGCGCTTTGATGCGCGTGCTCAGGAATCGCCGCCTTCGTTCATTACTTCCAGTAGCAGGACTTTGCGGCTGAGTTTGACGCGGTCTTGTTCGTCGACGGCTATTACCTTGACGTCCATTTCGTCGCCAACTTTACAGACGTCACCCACGCTGGATACATACTCGTTCGACAATTCGCTGATATGGCAAAGCCCGTCCTTGCCGGGCAGGATTTCGATGAACGCACCGAAGTCTTTGACACTGGTGACGCGGCCGTGGTAAATGCGGCCGACTTCGACGGCGGCCGTCAACGCCTCGACCTGATTCATGGCCTGTTGGGCGGCTTCGGCCGAGCTGCAAGCGACCGTGACGGTACCATCGTCTTCGACTTCGATTAACGCGCCGGTCGACTCTTGTATGGCGCGGATGGTCTTGCCGCCCGGGCCGATCAAGAGGCCGATCTTGTCGGGGTCGATCTTAGTACGCAGCAGACGTGGCGCCCAACTGGAAATCTCGCTCTTGGGGCGAGCGATCGTTGTCAGCATCTTACGTAGGATTTCGATGCGGGCCTCACGAGATTGGGTCAGTGTGGCGCGGATGATTTCCTCGCTGATACCGTTGATTTTCAGGTCCAATTGGATGCCTGTGATACCGTTTTGTGTGCCGGCGATCTTGAAATCCATGTCACCGAAGTGGTCTTCGTCGCCAATGATGTCGGTCAGGAGTACCCATTTTTCATCGCTTTCCTTCACCAGACCGACCGAAATGCCGGCTACCGGATTGCTGATAGGCACGCCCGAGGCCATTAGACCCAAAGTAGCGCCGCACACGCTGGCCATGGAACTCGAACCATTGGACTCCAGGATGTCGGAAATGATGCGAATCGTGTAGGGGAACTCGTCGGCGGGCGGCAAGACGGGTTTCACGCTGCGCTCGGCCAACGCTCCGTGCCCGATCTCGCGACGACCGGGGCCACGAATGGGACGGCACTCGCCAACCGAGAAGGACGGGAAGTAATAATCCAGCATGAACTTTTTCGAATATTCTTCGAGCAAGCCGTCCACGCGCTGTTCGTCGCGGCCGGTGCCCAGGGCGACCGTGATCAGAGCTTGCGTTTCGCCGCGTTGGAAGAGCGCTGAACCGTGCACGCGCGGCAGCAGATCGGTTTTGCACTCGATCGGGCGCAACGTTTTATTGTCGCGACCGTCAGGACGCATGCCCGAAAGAATTTGATCGCGGACGACCTTCGCTTCCAGATCGTGCCAGACGATTGCGAAACGGGCCGGATCGATGGCGTCTTCAGCGTTCTCGTCCGGGATCATCTCTTCCAGGGCTTTGGCCTTCAACGCGTCGCATGCTTCCGCGCGGGCAAGCTTGCCTTCAGTGCGTTTGGCTTCATTCAAGGCGTCATAATATTTGTCCTTGATCGTGTTGAAAAGCCCATCGTCTTCGGGTTCGTCGTATTGGGTTTTTTGTACCTCAGCCTTCTCGGCCAATTCGACCTGCATTTCGCAGACTTCGACGATCACCTTATGGGCCGCCATGATGGCTTCGGCCATTTCATCCTCGGGCATTTCACGTGCGAAACCTTCGATCATAAGGATGGCGTCTTTGCTTCCCGACACGATCAGGTCCAGATCGCTTTCTTCCAGTTCGTCCTGGGTGGGGAACGGTATGAACTGGCCGTCGATTGAGCCTAGGCGAACCGATGCGATGGGGCCCTGAAAAGGCAAAGGTGAAATCGTCAACGCCGTCGACGCTCCATTCATGGCCAGTACGTCGCCGTCGTTTTGCCGGTCGCTGGCCATTACAAAGGCCTGGCATTGCACTTCGTCGTGAAACCACTCTGGAAACAAAGGACGGATGGGCCGGTCGATGAGGCGAGCCGTGAGCGTCTCCTTCATGGTGGGACGTCCCTCGCGTTTGAGGAAACCGCCCGGAAACTTTCCGGCGGCCGCAACTCTTTCGCGATAATCACATGTGAGCGGGAAAAAGTCGATACCCGGCCGTGGCGCGCCCGTGGCGGCGGCACAAAGTACTACCGTTTCGCCATATTGTACGAGGCAACTGCCCGCGGCCTGCTTGGCTAATTCTCCTGTTTCCAACGAAAAAGTTTTTCCGTTAATTTGTCTTTCTATACGAACTTTCACTGTTCTTTCCTACCTTACATTACAACTACAAAATTTTTACAACTACTACTGGACTTTTGCAAAATTGCGAGTCATTTACACAAACAGACTTCGAAACTTACGAAAACGGATGAACGATCAGAAAAGTGGGCCTGTGGAAAAGCATTCCGCAGTACAGCCATACGCGCGGCGGGAGGAGATACGGAGTTACCACGAAAGTCCGGCATTCGACGCGCTGCAAAATGTACGGGTAGACATCCCCGCAGTCGGCGTCATGCCTTTGATTCGAAGTAAACAGACCGGGGAAATACGAACCCCAGGCACTCGATCCGCATAACTTCCGTGTCACGGACAAGCCGAGCCGCGACCGGGAAAGACCAGGCTCGACTATTTGCGGAGCTCAAGCCGACGAATAGTGCTCAAGTAACGCTGTGGATCTACCTTCTTAAGGTAATCCAGCAGACGACGACGACGGCTAACCATCGCCAACAAACCGCGACGGCTGGCGAAGTCCTTTTTGTGTGTGCGCAAGTGCTCCGTCAACCCGTTGATTCGAGTAGTCAAGATTGCAATCTGCACTTCCGGACTGCCGGTATCTTGATCGCTTTGCTTGAACTCTCCTATCAGCTCCGCTTTTCGCTCTTTAGTAATAGTCATCTCTTACCGCATGTCCTCCACGTCGGTCAGCACGGGAAACACGTCCCATGGCACGGACCTTCCAGCCTGATAGCTGAAAAAAACTACCTACAATACTGTCGTTAACTTACGTTAATTGAGTTAGTGTAACATCTTGCTCTCGACTTGCAACCGCGAATCGGCTGAAGATGCCATCTTCTCCCGTCATTTTTGATTTTATTGCCGTTTTTTCCCAATTGTGGGGGGGTGGTGGCTTGAAACATTCAGTATAGAGAGTAAAGTGAGCGTATTAAATCTACCTAGTACGATAAACTTTAAGGGTCGCTAGAATGATTGATATTGATGACGGTTGGGGACTGGATGTTGAAACTGGGGAGGATTGGCTATTTATCACAGTCAGATGCCAAAAGGGACATTCTTGGGAGACCCCTCCGCTGGTCGACTCAATCTGTAAGGAAGTAAATAAACGGTCCGCTCAGCGACTGATACTCGAACTCCAAGAGATTGAAATCTTCCACAGCAGGCTGATCGGCCAGATAATCCTGCTCTACAAACGCATCACCAGCCAGGGAGGGATGATCAGATTGGTCGGCCTCTCTCAACAAAATCAACTGGCCCTGGACGTGGCCAACCTCAGCAGCCGATTCCCCTGGTATAAGAGTCGCGATGATGCGATCAGAGGTGTTCCTAGTATGTTGCATGGTTGATGGATGCCTGATACTATTGAACGTGTTGAAGATGCTCTTAATGCAATCGATAAACTTGATCCGCGGTTGTATGCTTGGGTTTTGATCGATCGTGAAGGAGCTCTTCGGGCAGCCGAAAAACTGGCGGCTGAAGAAAAATCCGGCAAGGTTCGCGGACCGTTGCACGGTATGCCGGTGGGAATCAAGGACATCTTCGATATAAGGGGTATGCCCACTCGAGCAGGTTCCGTGCTTACCGACGATTCGCCTGCCGATCACGACGCGCCGGTAGTTGCCGCTCTGCGCAAGGCCGGAGCCGTCATCCTGGGAAAAACCGTGACCGTCGAGTTCGCCTGCTTCGATCCCTCGCCCACTCTGAATCCCTGGAGTAAAAATCTCAACCATACGCCGGGCGGGTCCAGCAGCGGTTCGGCTGTGGCCGTGGCGACGGGCATGTGCGAGGCGTCCGTCGGTACGCAAACCGGCGGTTCGTTGGTTCGACCGTCGACCTACTGCGGAATTGCCACCTGTAAACCAACTTTTGCCCGTGTCAGTCGCGATGGCGTTTTTCCGGTCAGCTACGAATTCGACCACGTTGGGCCCATGGCCCGCACGGTAGACCATTTGGAAGCCATGCTCGAATGTCTTCCAGTCTCGGCGGATTATGCGCCGCCCGACAACGCCGCGAAACGAACTGCTCGCCAGCGCGCCGAGTCCGAACCCCATGCCTTCGGCGATGGGCACGGTCCGCGGCTGGGGCTGATCGAGCCGTTCTTTATGGAGGTGGCCGACGAAACCATCCGTCGAATCACCAAAGCCACGCTCGAGCGGCTGCGCGAGGAGGGAGCCACGATCGTTTCGGTCGACTGCAATATCGATTTCACCGAGGTGCGGCCCATGCATCGCCTGATAATGGGCGTCGAGGCGGCGGCCGTGCATCGGAGGTGGTTCGCCG
>JAFGTN010000451.1 GCA_016934075.1 Pirellulales bacterium | reverse complement strand
TCTCTCCGCCGTTGGCGAATTGGAATCGCGACTGGAAGCAGCGCTGAAAGAAGCCCAGGCTTCTACCGACTCGCAGGCCGACCGGCTCAAGGAGGTTGTCGAGGCACTCGCCACAGCACAAGAACAGTTCCAGCAGCAGGCACAGGCAAAGGATCAGGCGGATTTCTCGGCCCTTGGTGAATTGGAATCGCGTCTGAAGAAGACGCTTGAAGAGGCGGCACGGGAGCGAAAGGCTTTGAAAGATGTATTGGTCTCGACCGGTTCGCAGGCCGACCGGCTCACAGAGGTTGCCGAAGCTCTGAACGATGCGCAAGAGCAACTCCAACGGCAAATCGCACAGCGGGATGAGGCATCTGCAGATCAAACACTTCCTGCAGCTTCCGGGGAAGTGCTGTCTCGACTGCAGCAATTGGAAGAGGAACGATCGGAAGTGCTGCAAAGCCGTTCGATGCTCGAGGCCGAGCTTGAATCCGTCCGGCAAAGAGCAGTCGATCTGATGACCGCCTTGGAGTATCAAAAAAGTCTTGCCGGCGAACAACAAAATCAATTGAATGATGAACTGCGTTCTCAACGTCAATTGCTCGAACAGGTGCTGGGACATTTGACGGAATTGAAAATGCTGCCCGTAAATCCGGCACCAACCAACAGACCCGCCGGAGTTACGGAAATCCCAGCCGAGAGCGCCGACTCCGTTTTGAGTTCTGTAATGTCTCAATTCGAGGTATTGCAGAAAGATATAGCCAGACGCAGAAAAAAGAAAACCAACTAATCGTGATGGCTCCTTATTGAGAGGATATTCCGATGGGCACAAAAAAATGTAAAAAAACTGCCCGACACAACAAACTATTTTGGCCGCAATGGCTTTACTTCACAGCCGGTATTGCCGCGATCTGGGGAGGGCGCATGATTGCCGACGACCTGCTAATGTGGGTCGGCTGTGTGATGCTGGTCTGGGCGTTTTGTATCATGATCCGCTCGGACAGAAGGGCTTGCACGGACTGCGAAAAATACAAATGGGACGAAACTCCCGATGATCTTGCTGAAATCGACGAGTCGCCGGATCCTCTCCCGGTAGCTGCTTGCGAACGTGAAAAGGCCGAAGGAATGGACGACTACGAGGCCCTGGTCGAACAGATGGTGGATCAATCGCGGTATGCGCTTTTGCTGCGTCCGCAAATCGCCTCGAGCCTGACGCGAGAACAATTCGACAAGGTCGTGCATTCGCTCGACACCGCCATGGCGTTGGTACCCGACGGCGACGTGCAGTTGACGCAGAGCGATGACATCAGCAGCGATGTACCCATGATGTATGACGCGCCGGCGAAAGTACCGAGCCGAACGGTCCAGGTGCAGCGGTTCTTCCTCGATCGCTATCCGGTAACCAATCGCCAGTACTACGAGTTTGTGGCGGCCGGTGGATATGAACAAATTACACTTTGGGAAGAGTCGGTGCTGCCGGCCATGTTGGATTTCGTCGATCGCACGGGCCATGCGGGGCCGCGATACTGGAAAAACGGATGTTATCTCAAAGGCCAGGAAAATCAGCCTGTGGTGGGAATCTGTTGGTACGAAGCATTGGCTTATGCCGGTTGGGTTGGCAAGCGTCTTCCCACCGATGCCGAATGGGTTAAAGCCGGTTGCTGGCCGGTAACGATCTCCACAACCGGGCGTTTCCAACGCCGTTACCCTTGGGGCGAGATGATCGACCGCAAGCGGGCGAATCTGTGGGGCTCCGGGCCGGAAAGAATCGTAGACGTCGATCAATATGAAGAAGGGGTCAGCGTGGGCGGAGTCTATCAACTGATTGGAAACGTATGGGAATGGACCAGTGACGACTTCCGCCCCGAAGCAATTCTGCCCGAAAACGCTACCATGAATGTATCGCTGAAGAGCATTCACGGAGGCGCATTCGATACGTATTTTGACAACCAGGCCACTTGCCAGTTCCAAAGCGGCGAAAGTGCCCTGGCCAGACGTCACAACATCGGTCTGCGACTGGTAATCGGCGTTTGTGACCTTGCTCTCGCGTCCGCGCCGGCGGCCGCGCCGGAAACGCAAGAAACTAGTTCCCCAAGTGTTGCCGACGAAGAGAATCTCGCGGCGGAAAACATTGTTACTTCGGGTGAAAACGATTCGGAAGACGTTGTCACCGAGGAGGTATCCGTATGACCAAAAGTGTTATTCAACCTCTGGAATCGTATCGACTTGCCCAATACGCCGTACCAGTGCCCTGCTATATCTGCGGGTCCGAGAATACATTCGATTCTGAATTCTGCGCGCATTGTCTGGCGCCCTTGGCCTTGGCTCACCAGGCCAATAGCCAAGGCGCGATGCCGCGTATGATAGCCGTGATCGGAGCCAGTGCCGTAGGTAAGACGGTTTATCTGGGCGTTTTGATGGACATGCTTTCGCGACTTCCCGATCGGATGCAGATACTCGCCCGCGGCGCATTTTCGATAACCCTGCAGCAAACAACGCTCTCGGCTCTTTCGCGCTGCCGTTTCCCGCAAAAAACGCCCAATGATCCCGACCAGTGGAACTGGGTCCATTGCCAGATCCGCGGCGGTACGAAACACGGGTCGTTCGAACTGATTCTTCCGGACATGGCCGGCGAGGCTGTCCTGCAGGAAGTCGAACACCCGCATACCTATCGAGTGGTGCGCGAGTTCTTGCGAAAGTGCGATGGTGTGTTGCTGCTGGTCGACGCCTTGAAAATTGCCGAAGGCGGTCGCGATCAGGAACATTTTACCATGAAGTTGATCAGCTACTTCAGCGAATTGGAGAAAGACACCAAGTACGGCTGGGAAGAGCAACCGGTGGCGGTCGTTTTCACAAAATCGGACCTCTGCCCGGAATGTGCCGACGATCCGAACAATTTTGCCCAACAACAAGCGGCCGGACTCTGGCAACAGTGTAAGCAGCGTTTCAATCGATACCGGTTTTTCGCCGCCGGCGTGGCGGGAACATGCGTTTCCTGCGAACAACGCGGAGAGGGGCGTGTAAATGTACCGCTACGAATCGAACCACACGGCATTATCGAACCCTTCGAGTGGCTCTTGAAAAATACCCTGGTATGAGAATCTCGAATATCGAAATCAGAATGTCGAATCAATAATACTCGCTTCCGGAATCTGACGTCCATGGTCTGAAGTCCCATACATCACACCTCTAACCTCCAACATGACAGACATCGAACAAGCGGTTTTTTCGTCTGACGAAACCGAAAAAATGGCGGGCTACCAGATCTTGGGCACCAGCCCGGGGCTTTTGCCCAAAGATCTGAAAGAGTTGACCACCTGGGGACCGTCGCACGGATCGTTGCTGGGAAGCGGTCCGGATGCGAGCAGTTTCAACTTCCACCGACTTCCCAGCGGTGCGTATTGCGTTTCGCGCACAACCGCTGCGGGAGCCGAATACAGCGGCCGCGGTGGACTGCGCGTTTACACGCAAAATCTCGTGCTGCCGCCTTCGGAGTTGGCCCGCTTTGCCAATAATCCCTTCGCCGTGCTGCGCGCGGCTTTGGCCGGGGGTGATCTGGTTGTACACGATAAAGTGCCGCGCAAGCTGGAACCGATACGTCTGCTCGGGCGCGCGGCGGCCGTCGATTCGGCACTGCTGGCCCGATTGCATGTCAAGCCGGGCATTGAGTGGCTGGGACGTATCATCGAGGCGGCCCTGAATTCTCCGCAACTGGTCGTGGCCGGTTCACCCACGCCCGAACATGTTATCGCGGGGCTGATAAACTGTCTGCCACCCGAATGTCGCACCGAGTTTTCCTTTTCGACGGGCTTGCTGTTTTCACCCCGGCGTCCGTTTCGCATTATGGCCATGCCCGTCGACGAGGCCAGTTGGCGTCAGCGCCGGCATCTGCTTGACGCGACAATCTTCGACCTTTCGCAAGATCCGCCCGACGACATGGAACCCATTGCCGGCTGGGGACGACTGGTGACCAAGGTTTTGGGTGCCAACCAGTCGTCGTTCCTTGCCGCCCAGTTTTCCAAACGCCGTTTTGAACTGTCGGTCGAAGATCTGCCGGCACTGGCCTTGCAATTGCTCGAAGAATGGGAAGCCGCTCGGTTGCCGTCCGAAAAGAAAGCACCAGCCAAGTCATCGCCCGAAGACCCCGCAAAAAAATTGCCCGACGATTGGCTCGATACGTTGCAGCGAGCACACGCCGCCCATAACCGTTTCGAAAGATCCGGTGGCACGGGCAGCAGCACGGCCATCAAACCCGAACTGTCTCACATCGTTGCCTCGCCCGAAAGCAACTGCCCCGATGTCTTGAGGAAACTCGAAAAGCTCGACGACATAATCTTCAGCGCCATCGGCGGCAGCCGCGCGGCACTGGACGAATTACGCATACTGTGGCCCAAACTCCGCGAACAGTTGGGAGACGAACTCCTGGCCGAATCCCGCGAACAATACCTCCGCCACGCACTCTTAATCTGGCAAGGATCAGTAGAATCCAGCGGCACCCGCGACTCCGAAACAGCCATCGAGGCCCTGGAAGTGCTAAGTATTATCTTCGAGGATGATTAGTGCAAGGGCGCATTCTTTTTCAAACAGGTAGCTCAGATATTCTTTGACTCAGTTTCCCAGTTTGTTGACTGCTGCATCCGCAATATCAGTCACAACCTGTTTTATCAGTTGCCATGATTCACGGTGGTAACTTTCAGGCAGTTCCAACTTATCGCCTTCGGAAAATCGAGCACGCCCCATCGACTTGTCAACGTATAATGAATTGACAATTTCGTTATTGTGAACCAAAATGTCGCGCGAAGCCTTGATTTCGTCAACGAGTGCCATGAAGATTGCCCCTATTCCCCGTTTAGGATGTGCTGTCCAGCAGTGCCTGAATATCGCAAGCATCAACGCCATGTCCAAGATTGACGACGGTTACTTCAGGGTTCCCGTCGATTGATATCGCATCTTCATCCACCCAGTAGCTAATTTCATTGTTGTCGAGCAATGCACAAACGTCGCCGATTTGCTGCACGGGAACCATGATGTACGGTACGGCATCACCATCAGTAGATACAGACAAAGGCTTCTTTGTACTAACATCAATCATGATTAACTCCGCCTAATGTTAAGAAGGGAAGGTAAAATATTCCCTCCACTTTCACGTGTTATAACATTCCGGATCATGGCTGCAAGGCGATTGTCTACCCAGCCTTGCTTAATTTGCCAATTTTACCATCAGGCCCATCAGTTCGTGCGAATCACCCTACCTGGACGTTTTCACTCCAATTGATAAGCTGATGTGATAATTCAGTAGCTCTTCACGGCCACACCATATCGTTCAGGAGGAACTCTCATGTCGCCTTCGACAACACGTAATGGAAAAACGAAACCGACAAAGAAATCCGAAAAGAAAGCCCGGAAGAAAACCGCCACTCGCAAGCTTTCGCGACTGCGCAAGCCGAAGGAAATGACGCTCGACGACTGGCAGGTGGGGCTTCGCAGACAATTCGGCGTAAAGCAGGAATTCAAGTTGAAGAATATCGGCTCGGAACCGATTTTCTCCGAATTCAATGTTACCAATCCCCAGACCGAGCGGACTTATCGCGTGGCCATACGCGGATGTGGTTTGGGTGAGAATTTTTGTTCGTGCCCGGACTATGCGGTAAACACCTTGGGGACGTGCAAGCATATAGAATTCGTACTCGGTAGGCTGTCGCGGCGACGCGGCGGCAAAACGGCCCTTGCCGCCGGATTCCAACCGGATTATTCGCAGGTTTATCTGCAATATGGCGCCCAGAGGAGAGTAGTTTTCAAGCGAGGCACGGATTGCCCGGCCGATTTTGGTAAGTACGCTAAGCGGTTTTTCGACTCGAACGGCATACTCAAGAGGGACGCCGCCGGTCGATTTAACTTGTTTCTCAAGCGGATATCGTCGATTGACCACGAGGTGCGTTGCTACGACGATGTTTTATGCACGATAGCCGAGATGCGCGACCGCGAATGGCTGGCGGAGTCGGTCGACAAAGCCTTTCCCCGCGGCTCGAAGAGCGCGGCCTTCAAACGGCTTCTGAAAACGCAGCTTTTCCCCTATCAGCGCGAGGGGGCGTTATTCGCTGCACGCGCCGGTAGAAGCCTGATCGCCGACGACATGGGCCTGGGCAAAACCATT
>JAFGTN010000450.1 GCA_016934075.1 Pirellulales bacterium | reverse complement strand
ATGAACCGTAAACCGGGCCCGTGGGCCACCTTTTACACGTTTTTTGCCTTCCGGACTCACTTCTTCCGAAAGGCATTCGGCGAACAGCCGATGAGCTTTTTGAAGGCGCGGGAGAAGTAGTAGGGATCTTCGAATCCCAGTTCGCGGGCGATTTCTTGCACCTGTAGTTCGGTGGTTTCCAGCAGACGGCAGGCTCGTTGGATTTTCAGGCGGTTAAAGTATTCCAGTGGCGGGTGGTCGTGGCAGCGGCGGAAAACTCCCGAATAGTGGTTGGGCGACATGCGGGCGATGCGTGCCAGTTGTTTCAGCGAGTAGTGACCGGAAAGATTTTCTTTCATGAAGGCGATTGTTTTTCGCACGTTTTCCTCGGCCGTGCGCGAGCGGGTGTTGGCCGAGAGGCGACGGGTGTTGGCCAGCGTGAGAAAACGGCTCAGTGCGCCCGTGGCCGCGGCCAGGTTGTTATGAGTGTGGATTTTGTTCATCGAGGCATAAATGCTCTCGAAGGCCGAGAGGATCTCTTCACTGCAAGCCAGGTTGAATAGCGGATTTTCGGCATCGACTTGCAGCAACCGGCAATATTCGATCGCCGCGCGGCCGGTGAAATGGATCCAATATATGGACCACGGATCATTATCCATGGCTCCATAGCAATGCGGCACATTGCAAGGTATCAACAAAACGGTGTCGGCCGGCACGATCCAGCGCCGACCCATCATCTCGCACCAACCTCGCCCGTCGACACAATAATGTAAAACGCAGTCCAGGCTGCCTTCGGGGCGGGGAATAAAATGGCCGGCCGCGTTGGCAGTGTAACCGATACGCGTAACCAGCAGGTCTCGCAGTATTTCGCGATCGAGCGAGTCTTTGATCTCGCCGGCCGGCATTTCGATGGAACGAAATTCCTCGAACACCGGGCGGCGTTGAATTTCGCGGGCAATCTTGGGCGGAATGTCGTCGACGCTGTCGTATTCCAGCCCGTGGGCCGCGAGGATGCTTTGCAGCGTTTGTGAAGGCCGCGCGCGGTATCCGACCTCGGGTATCAGATCCTTGGCTGCAGTTGCTACGCCTGGTGGTGTCTTGCCCGTGGGAGTGGTTTCAGGGCCCATGGTCCATTACCTATCGCTAGCTCAAGCCCGCAAATCAGGAGTGTATGCAGTATAAACTCGCACTATCCAGCGGTTATATCTAATAACGCATTGGGATTTTCTAGTGTATCCGAGGGGCAGTCTCAGCGGATATCGTAAGATAGTCCATCTTTTTATTATAATTATCCATTTGCGCAGCACAAGTCGGCTTATAAAAATGGAAGTAATCGATGCCTCATCGGGCTCGAGCATTAGCAAGGGGACGCGAAACCGTGTCCGATTCCGCGCCGGCCGCGGTTTTCGCCCTTTGCATTTTTAAGAAGATGTTCGGCGGCCTATTTCGCTTCGTCTATTATCGTCTTGATAGTATTTTCTACTTCTTGTGCGATCGATCTCAAATCGTCATCGTCGCTCAAGGCGGCCAAAAGCCTGGTTGGTTCCAGCGTCCCTATTTTGATTTCGCCTTTTTCCTCCCAGATCGATATGCGGCAGGGGAGCGCCATGTTCAGGCTCATGTCGCTTGTGAGCACGGCATTGGCCTTGAAGGGGTTACAGACTTCGAAGATCCTGCACTCGTTAGGAAAATCAACCCCTTTTTTGTTCATGGCCGCTTTCAGATCGTGAACATGTAGAACGCCGAACTTGTTGCGAACGACCGCCGCTTCGAGATCTTCCGCGGCCTGGTCGATCGATTTTTGGGTGACTACGATGTATTTCATGTTTTCACTCCTTTGGTTTTGTAGTGCCGAACACTTAAGCTAATTGGCTTGGAACGGGCACAATGGTTCTCTCAAGTCCGTTTGAAATGACTTGTTAGGATAAAGTTTCTTTTATGGTCTCAATCCAAATTTCCCCGATCCATTCGAAACTATCATACGGCACAATCCGTTGAAAAGGCCATCCCGCATCAGAACACGCAAATTCCATTTTGACAGATGCATGATCGTTTGTGGAATGAACAATGATGGGAACTTTCTGCATGTTTGCCAGGATCCATTCGCACAACTGCCAGCCTTCTCCTTCGTCACCTTGAAAACCAGGGACATAAAGATCGTTATCAAGCGAACAGAGCATTACGGACGCCATATGCTCAGACAGCCAGTTGATAGCTTCAGGAACAGTCCGCTCGAAATGGCATTCCAAGTTGCCAAGGGCTAACTTGAAATGTTCAATGCGATCTTCGTTATCTTCAAGGATGAATATCATTATTCATTTCTGCGAAAAGTCCTGATAAAATGAAACCATCCACAGCTATTTTTTGTCTGTGGGATCTTTTTGTTGGACTTTTATTCCTAACGATTTGATAATTTGCGGAGTGATCACCGCCTTGCATCCTTCGGGGCCGGGGTGGATACCGTCGGGTACGTATTTGTTGAACAGCTTGGGATCTTTCTTGAGAATCTTCTCCCAGGCCGGATAGTGGTCGATAAGCAGGAGCTTTCGATCTTTAGCAGCGTCGCGGTACATCTGGTAATAGCCTTTGATCTTGGGTCGCCGCTCCAGGTGTATGCCGATGGGCGGATTCATTACCATCAGCACGATCTCGCAATCGGGATTCGACTTCAAAATACGGTCGATCATGTTTTCAAGGTTGGCGCGGGCCTGCGCGACGGAAGTTTTGTAGGACAAGAAAGCGTCGTTGATTGCGAACTCGATGAGAACCGTATCCGGCTTTTTTTCGATCACGCGCCGGTCCAGGTTTTCGACGCCCCATGTCGACCACATGCCTCCCTTGCCGCTGTTTATGACCCTGGCCTTGCCCGGGTATGAGCGGTCGAGTGCCTGCTGAAGCTGCCGAACCCATGCTCCGCCGGCGGTCAGACTGGTTCCATATGTAATTACGGTTTGCTGTTTACCCGCTTCCAGATTGGTAACAAGTCGACTCTTTTCGCCTGCATGGCAGATCACTGCGGAGAGGAGAAAGATTGGTAGAAGGATTACGGAGTAGTACGGTTTTTTCATTGGTTTTTCTTTCGAATTTCTAGGGTATTTCTAGATGACAAGCGACAAGATGCATGACAATTTTGTTTCATAATGTCATCCTTCAGTTCTTCCAGCCTCTCCTTCGCGCCTTGGCGGCTTAGCGTGAGACTTATTTGTTGGCTCCGGGCCATCAGCAATGAGCCGTAGGCCGAGTTGTGATCAGACATTATTTATAAAGTCTGTTGTCTGAAGTCCCACACATCATAAATTCTCGCGAAACCGGCGGCTAGCGCCGTACCGCTCACACACCCCTGCTTAATATTCCCCGTATTCCCGCAATGTCTCGATCATCGCCAGCAGGTTCTCGGGCTTGACTGACGAGTGGATGCTGTTCGAGCTGGAGAGGCAGTATCCGCCACCGGGTTTGGCGATTTCGATGGTCTGGCGGGTGACTTGCCGGACCTCTTCGACCGGGGCCTGGCTGAGCAGATAGCCGCAGTCGATGTTGCCCACTATCGCTATACGATCGCCGTATTTCTGCTTGATGAGGCCGATGTCCATGCCGGCTTGCGGTTCGAGGGGGTTCAGCGCGTCGATGCCCGTCTCGACGATCATGTCGATGATGCCCATGATGTTGCCGTCGGTGTGTTTGACGACGTATGCACCCGCCTCGTGGGCCGCGTCGACACAGCGTTTCAGGCCCGGCAGGATGAACTCCTTGAAATGCTTGGGCGACATGAGCGTGGAGTTGCGGTCGGCATAGTCGTCGCCGAAGACGACCACGTCGACGCCCGCCTCGACCATGCGTACCATGGCCGGGATATCGTAGCTCAGGGCCACGTCGATCAGCTCGTGCACAAACCGTGGCCGCTCGACCATGTCCATCAAAAACTCTTGTGTGCCACGCAAAAAGGCTGGATTGAAGAAGGCGTCGCGGCAGATGGCGCTGATCGCCTTCTGTCCCTTGTAACGAGCGACAATCTCGGGAATCCCGCCCAGCACATCGTCGGCCCGCGGGTCGGGCGGCTGGTAGGTCTTCAAATCCTCGGGCGTCTTGATCGGCCCCTCGACCGGCACCGGCGTACTTTCCGGCCCAAACGCCCGCACCACGCCCCACTTATCACGAAACAGCCCCCGCTCCTCGTCAATGATATCGACGTTATCCCTGCTCCACGAGCTGCGATTGAGCCCCACGTTGTCCTGCCCGATCCACTCATTGAACTGAAAGTAATCGCACCCCGGCAGCAAGGCGTCCATGACCCGCTCGTCGATAGCGCACTCGAAAAACGGAACACGGTCGGGTTGCTTCCGCTCTAAGGCGGTGGTGACTCGCTGGAGGGAGTTCATTTTGGGGATCCTTGGATTTAGCAGACGCTGGTTTTAACGCCAGGGCGCAAAGGCGCGGAGACGCAAGGAATGGATTTGTAATCTTAACGGATATGCCGCGGAGATTCAATGGTTTGGGTTGCCGGGGGTGAGGACATTTGGAACACTAATTTCCACTAATCGGCACTAATGTTGGGGATCATGCTTGATAGCTTTATCAATTTTCTTTCTTTGCGTCTTGGCGCCTTTGCGTGAGGTTTATGATGCGGATTGAAGTCTCTCACGAAGGTGCAAAGGAAAAAGATGATAACGGTTGATAGCGAGCGGGTTTACTTGTTTATTCGTCTACTTTTTGGAAGGGTATAATCCTTGAAATCTACTTCTTCCTTCTGGAACAGCGCACTTTCGGCGAGAATGCGGTCGATGAAGATGATGGCATCCTGGTTGTCTTCCGCATGCACCCAGATACTGTCCCATTCATCATAATCCAGTTCGAACTCTCCGACCGGAGAGTCCATAATGACGATGTAAAGAAAGACAAGGTCTCGCTTGTGTTTCGCTTTTACGCCGTTGGTTGAGAAGACCGAAAGAAGCGCATCTGTGAAATCCTTGCATGAGGAGTCGTGCATGAACTCCACGAGCAGTTTGTCGCTTCCGTAACCTGGTCTGATTCGGTATCTGTACATCTGTCTCGCGTATCCCGTGCCATTGGCAGAACTGTAGGCCGGGTTGAAACCCGGCGCTTTCATGATCGCGGTCTCTTTCATTGCCGGGTTATAACCCGGCCTACGGAAAAAATGCGGACAATTCGCCCTCCCAATTCCCCGGATACCCTCTGTTTGTCAGCCGGTGTCTGTGGTATTATGATTGCAATTATGCCAGCCGATCGGGGGCATCGCAAGAGCCGGAACGGGGGCGGGAGTCGAAACGCTTATTATCCAAATGTTTGACCATGTGGGCAGTGAGAAGAACATATTATGAGCACACGAAAAGGATCTTTTTTGCCGGAAGGGTCTCGATGGCCGTTTATTTTGTTGGCTAGTTGTTTCTTGTGGTGGGCCATTGCCAACAACCTTACCGATCCGCTAGTGAAGGTGTTCAAGGAAGTCTTTGTGATGAACACGTTCCAGGCGTCGCTCATCCAACTGGCCTTTTATGGCGGTTATTTTTGCATGGCCCTGCCCGGCGGCATGATCGCCCGGCGGTTCAATTATAAGATCGGCGTTCTGCTTGGATTGGGAATCTACGCGTCCGGGTGCTTTTTACTTTATCCGGCCATGGCGGTCGAACGTTTTGCATTTTTCTGCTTCGCCTATTATGTGCTCGCCTGCGGCTTGGGCATATTGGAAACCAACGCCAACCCCTATGTCCTGGCTCTGGGACCGGAGGAATCGGCTACCCGCCGCCTGAATTTCGCGCAATCCTTCAATCCCATCGGCTCCGTAATTGGTATCGTGTTGTGCCAGGTTATGATCATGGCCCGTCTGCCGCACGACGAGAGCGGCCAACTTTCGATCTCACCGGAACAGAAAACCGATGCCCTGGGAACGGTAATCGTCCCCTATTTGTCAGTAGCGACAATTTTGGTGGTGGTGTGGATATTGATATTGTTCGCCAAGATGCCCACCGCCTCGGAGCACGATAAACACGTGCACTTTTTCGACACCATCGGCCGCTTGCTGAAAAACGGAAACTATGTATTCTCGGTGTTCGCGCAGTTCTGTTACGTGGGCACGCAGATCACGGTTTGGACCTATACCAACTTCTACATACCCGAGCAGCTCGGTGTCTCCCAAGAGGTAGCACTCAGATATCACACGGCGGCATTAGTTTTGTTCGGGTGTATGCGTTGGGTATTTACCGGACTGATGAAATACTTCCGCGCTTCGACTTTGCTTGTGGCGGCTTCGGTACTGGCCGCGATAATGCTTCTCTGCGTGATCTATGTGGGCGGCATGGTTGGCGTCATCGCACTGGTTTGGACTTCCGGATTCATGTCGCTGATGTTCCCCACCATTTTCGGACTCGGCTGCTCTGACCTGGGCGAGGACACCAAGCTTGCGGCATCCGGTCAGATCATGGCAATCGTGGGCGGCGCCATCATCACACCCTTACAAGGCGCCATGGTAGACATATGGGGTGTAAACAAGTCCTACCTGCTGCCGCTAGTGTGCTTTGTGGTAATTGGGATCTACGGTATAGTAGGCCGTAAGCACGAATAGACGGCTGTACAACAGATCGGGCTTGGTGGCCATATCGGATACTTTCTTTGCGACTTGGCGGCTTTGCGTGAGATTTTGTGATTCGGTTTAGGATCTCACGCGAAGGTGCCAAGACGCAAAGGGAGGAGGTTTCTGCGGTTGATATCGAGCGGTGACGGCATCATTTCCGATTGGCAGAAATGGCACGTAACGTTAGACACTTGGATCGCAAACTGGGCGCCAGAGAAGATGGGCCAAGACTAACAGTCAGCGGTTCTCGTTTCCATGCAAATTCACAGTTACGGCAGTCATAAAGGAAACCTTGTGACATTTGTGATTATTCCCAGTGTTGGATAGGTGCTGTTTATCGAGCAGCCTCAAACTGACAACTGGTCATGGTATCGTTCACACTGGCTGGCAAGCAGCCAGTGCCACCCGTCCGTTTTACCAGAACTTCCACCACGGTTTTGACGAGTCCTTTTCGTATACGAACTGCATAACTTTCCCCTCATGTCCGAATGCGGAGTTGGAGTAAACTACGCGGATTCGTTCCTTGGCATCTTGGCCAACCGTGTCGCCATCATTGATGACAGGGCCATTTTCAACTACGTAGCCTGCAAGGGATAAAAACCTCTCACGCAGTTCGCCCGGCGGTTCGGTGGCATTTTGCGTTTCAAACTCCATGTGCCCGAGAGCGGTCATTCCCGTGGTGAACCCAGAACTGGAGCCGTTATCATTATTTCCCACACGAAAATCAACCCAAATATGTAAAGGTGGTCCGTGAGGCAACACTTCAACGGCGAAATCGATGAACATTTCTTTCGGGATCACCAACGTGGCATTGCCCCAGTAGACACCCAACGCGGTCGGTGACGCTCCCATTGCCGACGCGGTTGCTTGGGTGAGTAGTCTGGACAGTGCAATTGGATCAAGCTCTCCACGTACGGTCACGATGAGGTGGGTTTTGTGTTTCTGTAGCGCTTTTGCTGCATCAGGCCACAGAATGCTGGTTGCACAAGGGCCTTCCAGTTCGGACCAGGGTATCGGTGCTGGGATCTTGCCCAAGATGACATCGGCCGATCCGAGACTAAATGAAAGCGAATTGTTCTCTACGCCCGCATCAGTGGCATTGGGCAGATCGGGCCACTTCGAAGCGAGTTCGCGTTGTATAGCCTTGAATGACAGTTTTGGGTCATCGCTGAATGTGACCATTGATATTCCTAGAGCCACGATTGTTTCCTTTCATGTGTTGATGACGGATAACGCTTCGCCTCAGCAAATATATGCAGGTGGTTGTTCGCAATTCTATGATACCCAATAACTCTTGGCATGCCACCAGTGAGTCAGCCCGAAAAACCACACATGGAGGCGAATGCCTCCCCATCCACAAAGACCACCGGTCCCGTACGCACACTTGTCAACAAGGACAAAGGGTGCAACGGCGATTGCCCTCGAACGGTACTTCCATGGGAGCTCAGGATATTGATCTCCAAGGCCGCCGTCGGGTTTCGATACATCAAACTCCGTAATACGCCTTGTCTTCTCCATTGGGTATTGTTTGAGACCCTCAGTAAAGCCGGCCTTCGTGCCTTCCGAAAATTCGCCATTGAAACGGGAGTCGATTTGAATTTCCCCAAAGACACCGGTCAGCACCCATAGGCCTACGTATGCGGCTAAGCCGATGATCAATTTTCGTTTCGTCATCTTCTTCATTGCGAACTGCTGTATATCGTGCAGTCTCAAATGGATAACTAGACTCGCCACGGTCCCAAAACTTTACTGTCCTATGGTGTAATTTTAGCGAGCATGTCTTGTGGATTCAATGGTTTGGCTGGTCTTGGGACACGAAGTTGGGAATACTGATTCTCGCTAATCGGCACTAATTTTGGAATCGGGCTTGGTGGCTTGATCGGATACTTTTTTTCTTTGCGGCTTTGCGGCTTTGCGTGAGGTTTTTGCGATTCAGTTTAGGATATCACGCGAAGGCGCCAAGACGCAAAGGGAGGAGGTTTCTGCGGTTGATATCGAGCGGAATACTATCTGTTCATTGAGCCATCTTGAATTGATGGCGAGGCACACCATCCACACTGTCTGGCAAGCAGGCAGGGGTGCCCGCCGCTCTATTGTGTCCACTTGTAATCATACTCTGGAACTTCATTGTCATTTAATCTGGCGTAAATCCAATTGATCGTTTCTTCGATCGTTCCTAGCAGATGGATGTGGCCTGTTTCATGTGACATCCATCCGCCGCGACCGTCAGCAGTCCATAAGATCATATCACCGCATAAACTCCAACCCCATACAGAAACGTCATCCGGATTGACATCCGCGCCGTGATAATCGTACGAAAATGTCCGTATCGGTTCATGCCCACCGGCACCATCCAGGCCACCGGCATAGCCAAAGGCGTTCCAACGTACCGAATCGACGAGAGAATAGTAGTTGGCCAACACCTTGGGGTAGTCGCAAGCGCCGGTGCCGGGCAAGTCGATAATGGCACCCAGCACAGATTCTGAATACCAACAATAGCCAGCGGCCGTCCACTCTGTTGGATCGCCTTGATGAAGTTGCAATTCCCAGTTCGACTGTTCTACAAGTGCATTCAGCCAACGAGTCATCTCGGGAAATGGACATTTTTGTGCTATTTGTTGGAAACACGCGACTGGATCGGGAAACGCAGCTTGCAATTGCGGCGTAAGCAAATGCGAGTGCGAATCCGGAATGGATGCAAGATCGTCCCCAGCTTGAAGAATAACCGTTGTTCCACCAGCGTCGTTTTCTTCGATTTCCATTTTATGATATGTCTTTGTGTATAATTGCTGATTGTTGAGCAAATCCAAAGTGATGACTAGGAGACTAGCATCCTAGTCGTATTCAAAGGATAGAAAATTCTCCTTTGAAGTTTTCGGGCCACGAAGTTGGGAACACTGATTTTCGCTAATCGACACTAATTTTGGAATCGGGCTTGGTGGCTTGATCGGATACTTCCTTTCTTTGCGACTTGGCGGCTTTGCGTGAGGTTTTTGCGATTCAGTTTTCGAATCTCACGCGAAGACGCAAAGGGAGGAGGTTTCTATGTGCGATGTCAATCCTCAGACATCAACTTGGTGAATCCATCGCCGAGGCCTATCACGAATTTGTTGCCGCCATGTTGCGACATTCTTTCTAAGGCTTCCAGTTCGCGTAATCGCAATAATGTCGGAAACGATTCGAGTTGTTGGGCCGTTGCTTTGTCCGCCTCGAGTTTTATCCGGCTAACCTCTTCATCGGCTTTGGCTTGTATCAGCCGAGCCTGGGCGTTTTTTTGCGCCTCGATAAGCATGGCTTCACTCTGCCGTTCCGTTTCGAGAACCCGGTTCATGATTTCCCTGAGGTTTCCGGGAAAGACCAGGTCTTTGACGTCCGCGCGCGATATTTCCACGCCGTAAGATGCGGCCGACTCTCTAACATCTTCGCTCACGGATTCCGAGATTTCGTTGCGATCTTTCAGGATTTCATCCAGGGTTCTTACGGCGAGGAACCGCCGGGTACTGATCTGAACGTCTTCATAGATCCGATCTTCGTAGGATTGTACGTTGTGCAGCGCGGCTTTGATGTCGGTAACTCGGAAATTCACCAGAATGCTGACAATGGGATAGGGATGACTGATCTCTTGGAAATCTTCCCTACAACGGGCGATGCTAAGCCGTCAGGTCTCCTCCTTTGGATTGGTTGATAAATTGCCCTACATAAGGTCTGCATCAACGGGCTGCGGATAGTGACGTTGATTTCAGTTTCCACACTGCCCGATAGCATGCCCTTCCGATGACTTAATCTTAGCGAATAAATCGTGGGGGTTCAATGGTTTGGATTTTCTCAGATGCCACGAAGTCGGGAACACTTATTACCACTAATCGACACTGATTTTGGGATCGGGCTTGGTGGCCATATCGGATATTTCCTTTGTTTGCGTCTTGGCGGCTCTGTGTGAGATAATTGGTCGAGTCTATGACATCACGCAAAGACGCAGAGGCGCAAAGGAATGGTAATGGGCAAGGAAAAACTGGATCATAAGGCAGCCGGAGGCTAGTGCCGCAAACGCCATTTGCTATGCCACCAAGGCGATAATTTGCTCGAACTTCTTGATTTGTGTATTTTCGCGCCATGTTCT
>JAFGTN010000449.1 GCA_016934075.1 Pirellulales bacterium | reverse complement strand
CCGGCTGATGTGTTAAAACCGAAAGCATACACTCCCGGCCAGCGGATCGTTGCGGCCTACCAGTATCCACGACTGCCTTACAGCCTGGCTGTCTCGGCAACGAGTCACAAGTCGGAATCCGTACTGACCGCGATATGCGAATCGGCCGAGATTACCAGTGTCGCCGTGCAGCCAGGCCTGATGCGGCACCGTGCACGGTTCCGTGTCCGCAGCCTCAACCTGCAACACGTAGCCGTAAACTTGCCCAAAAGCGCCGATCTGTGGTCCGTGATGCTCGAAAGCGAGCCGGTCGAGGTGCGCCAGAAACAAGGAGCATATATCGTCCCCTTGCCGGCCGGTCAAGCAGGTTCCGCCAGCGAGGCTCGTGAATTGACATTGCTTTATGAAACCGATAACCCGCACTTGGCCACAAGTGGATTCCTGGAGCGACTGTGGCCCCGAACCATCAGCCAGGACGCTCCGGATATCGGCATTCCCACGCTGGGTACCACTTGGAGCATATACCCGCCCGATGGAACAGATGTGGTTTTCAGCGACGGCGACTTCGAGCCCCTTACATCGCTCACTCGCCCGACGCTGGTGGCTTGGCTGGGTAAATCGATTTCCACTAACAGCACATCCGGACTGGGGTGGAAGTTTGCGGGGCTGGTTATAGCAGGCATCTTTGTGGGCTTCTACGCGATAATCAGGACCGGCAGGGGATGTCAGGTAACCCTGGTCGAGCTTCTCGTGGTCGTTGCTATTATCTTTATTCTAATTGCGTTGTTGCTTCCGGCCACGCAATCAGCGCGTGAAGCCGCGCGGCGCGCGGCATGTGTCAACAACATGAAACAGATCGGCTTGGCCTTGCATAACTACCACGACACTTACGGTCAGTTTCCGCCTGCCGTGATAGGTCCGCCCGGCGTACCTCGCCACCGGCAGTTTAGCTGGATTGTGGCCATTTTGCCCTTCATCGAAGAGAACAATTTGTACAAACAACTTCGCTTGGATCTGCCGTGCGACCACCCGCTTAACGCCGCAGTGCTTCAAGTTCCATTGTCCGCGATACTGTGCCCTTCTGATTCCGGGCAATCTGAAACAATGGACGGCATGTTCAAAACTTCCTATGTGGCGATAACCGGCGCCGATTCGACGATCGGGTCCGGAAAAACACGCGGAGTTATGGGATTCGATAAAGGACTATCTGTCAGCGAAATCACGGATGGTACCAGCAACACGGTTCTACTGGCGGAGGTAACCGACGGCGGGCCGTGGTTCGCCGGTGGTTATGGCACCGCGCGGCGCATCGACGACTGGATTGGAAAGGACGCATGGAGCGAACATCCGGGCGTGGGGAATTTCGTGATGGCAGATGGATCGGTGAAGTCTGTCAGCGTGTCCCTCGATCCTCAACTCCTGCGTTCCATAGCCACCGCGCAGGGCGGGGAACCCGTGAACCAATTTCACGATGATTCCCCGGTGGAAGAAGCACTGAGTTACAAGACCACTTCACCCGCCCCAGAATCCAAAGCACCAGCGGACGCGGCACCAGCAGCAAAAAAAGAAGCAAAGAAAGCTGAAAAGAAATCCGCGGATGAACCTCGCACACCGCCGGCAGCCACTGGTCATGAAAAAACTCCTGCCCAGGAAAAACCTCCTACTAAGGCCCCACCGCAACCGAGCAGACAGGCTGGAGAACGAGCACGACTTTCACTGAGCGTGGCCCTTGAGGCCCGGAGCGGAGAGGAGATTCGATTCCGCCGCGAAGGTGGCCCGGGACAATTGGTGCTGGGACTCCAGGACCGCTCGTTCACACACTCTCTGCAATGGCTGATGGTTGCCGCTGCATTGCTGGCGGCCTGGATTTACCGACGCGCGCCCGCATCGCGGCGTGCCATCGCGATCGTCATGGGGCTGGCCCTGCCGATCGGCTTATCGGGGCTAGTTCCGCTGGTCTGGACTCCACTGCTGGATGGACTGCTGCTAGGTTCGCTGGCTGCAGTCTGCTTGTGGATACTCGAGAGAATCATCGTGGCAGTCAAAACTGTCGTGTTCGAGTCCAACGAGGCAACCCTGGTAATATGCATCTGCCTCTCATTGGCCTCGGGAGTGTGCATGGCGGGAGAAAGAAAAGCCGCGCCGAAAGCAAAGACGGCCGCAAGCAATCCGATCCGTTCTTCCGACCTGACTTTGTTCATACCTTATGATCCGGACAAAAACAAGCCTCTGGAGAGTACACAGGTTTACTTGCCGCACGACGAGTTCCTGCGTTTATGGAAACAGGCTCATCCAGAAAAACCGGCCCACGCGGCTCCCAAGATGCGGGCGATTGTGAGCTATGCCGAATATTCAGGTCGGCTTCATAACGACGTTGCCCGTTTTGATGGCCGTATACTAATCCATCATTTGTCCGCCAGTTGGGCGCGGATCGAGTTGCCGCTGGGCAAAGTCGCCCTGGAGAAGATCGAGATCGATGGTCAGCCGGCTACCCTGGCCGGCGACAGCCCGCCTGACTCTCCGAAGAGAACACCTTCTAAGGCGAACAATTCCACGTCGTCACAACAGAAGGTTTCAACGCCGATCGACGACCGACCCGCAATTTACATTGATAAACCCGGGCTGCACGTCGTGGACGTCCGCTTCAGTGTGCCTGTAAGCCGATTGGGTGCAACCGGCCAGGTGACCGTGCCTTTGCGTCCCTTGTCTTCGGGCCGTCTGCTGCTGCGGCTACCGGCAGATGATCTAGACGTCCAGGTCAGCGGGTGTCCCGGGGGCTGGAGGCAACAAGTGGCAATTCCCGACGACAAGGTTCCCGACAAAAAGGGTAAAACCGGCAAGACCGTCGGCGATTTCATCAGTATTCCACTAGGCGACGTCAACTCGCTGTCGATCCGCTGGCAACCGAGACGTGTTGAGTTACGGGAAGGAAACCTGACAAACGTGGACCAGTCCCTGCTCGTCGAGGTACTGGATTCCGGCGTGCATTTCCATAGCAAGTTTCGATATCTGATTCAGCAAGGGGCGCTCAACGAACTGCGACTTCGTATCCCCGCCGGCATGTCCGTGCAGAGTGTCGATGGCGCCGATGTGGCCGATTGGTCAATCAAAACCGATACCGCAACCGGCAAAAAGGCTCCATCGCAAAGGTTGTGGGTCTCTTTGAAAAAAGATATGACTAACAACACGGACGTGAACATCGACTGTTTCCGCCGTAACCAGCGCATGCCGGGAAACGTCGACATCCAATCCCTCGAGCCGCTGGGCGTCGTGCGTGAAACGGGTCGTATGGCAATCGATTGCTCGAGTCATTTACGCGTACGGGTCCATAAGGCCGGCGGGGTGAACCAGATCAACCGCGAGGAACTGGATCTGCCGCAGGAACCCAGCGAAGGTTGTGTATTGTTGTCGGCATACAGATACACATCGCGACCGTGGAGCCTGCAATTGCGTATCGAGCGCAATCGGCCACGGGTGGAGGTGTCCGATCGAACTGTCGTCGCGGTAACGGCGCGCCAGGTCACCTTACGAAGCCTGCTGAGCGTAGATGTCGCCGATGCTCCAATTCCGTCGCTCGAACTGCAGTTGCCGGCTTCTCTGCGAGTGTCCCAGGTTCGCGTGCCGCCGGATGCCGACTGGTTTATCGATCGCGACGACAAAGGCCAGCAGTTAAAAGTGAAACTCAGCGAACCGACTGTGGGGAATCTCGATGTGGCGTTGGTCGGCACTCTCGCGCGAGACTCGAGCCAGTCCGAGTTCGTCGTGCCCAGCGTCATCGTAGACAAAGTCCAGGCTCAGCGTGGCCAATTGGCGATCTATCTGGACGCCGACCTGGAAGCCGCCCTGACCAATAACAGCGGCGCTCACCCCATCGATCCGTCCGCACTGGACAGCGTGCTGCGGCCGAAAGACAAAGGCCCGGCCCATTATGCTTTCAAGTATGACTTACCCCCAAAAGACTTGCGTCTGCGGTTGTCTTCCGCGCAGTCGCGTTTGAACGCCGACGTCACAACGGTGGTCAGTGTTCGCGAAGGCGCCGTGGCATATATCAGCAGGGTGGATTTCGATATTCGCCAGGCAGGGCGTTCACGCCTGCGTGTATCGACGCCCAAGTGGCTGGGTGATGATATCGAGCTGCAGGGCGACAACATCCGGCAGATTCGTTCAGAGTTGAGCAATAATACTCGTAACTGGGAAATCGAACTACAACAACCGGTGCGGGGGGCCTATAGTCTACATCTGATCCAAACACTGCCGCTGCCGGACGACGGCAGCGTAGCAGCTGCCATCGTTTGTCCAATCGATGTAGAAAGGTCGCGGAGTCATATTATCCTCGAAAATGAGACCGCAGATGAAATCGCGGTGACCAAAACGACGGGAACGACACCGATTTCGATCGCCGCCGTACCTAAGGTCCTGACTGACACCACCCGTCGTCATGCGGTCGCGGCATATCGTATTGCCGATAACGCAGCGAATCTGGTTTGGCAACGTCGTGTGCGCGAACAGGAGACCGGCCTCACAGCCAGCATCAACCTGGCCGACTTGACTACTGTTATTCATGCGGACGGGAGCTACTGTTCTCGTGCCTCCTATAACATTCGTAACTTCACTCTGCAGTTTCTCGAGTTGGAGTTGCCGGCTGACTCTCGGATATGGTCAGTTCATGTTTCGGGTCAGCCCGTGCGTCCGGCGAAAATCAGTCGCCAGGGCCGGACAATCACGTTACTGCCGCTAGAGAAAACCTCGGCCGGCGACTTCTCGTCCAAGGTTGTAGTTATCTACTCAGGGCATTTGGGAGAAGCTTTGGACAACTGGACGCAGGTTCGGCCGACGGCACCGAGGATTATCAGTGGCGTCCCCGTCTCCCGCACATTATGGACACTGCATATGCCGCGTGAATACACCGTCAGTCTGGTGAAAAGCGAGAGCAATCTGGAAGAGGTAGCGGCGGCATACCAGCAAGAGGAACGGAAGTTGTCGTTCCTGGATGAACTGCAACAGATAGCGCTGGTTGCCGTCACTAAGGGCAAGTCGGCCGCTCACGAGAAAGCCCGATACAACCTCAAACAAGCCGGTTCGGCACTGCACGATTATTCCGAGCAGAGCGCCCAAGTTGATGCAGCAAACTCCGCAGACGTGCAGGAACAGGTTCAACAGATTGAATCACAAATCAAACGTCTGGAGGAACTGAAGACTTATAGCACGCGAGCCGAAGGAGAAACAGACTTCTATTTCAAAAAATCTCAGCAAAAAACACAAGCCGGCAAGGCGGCCGTTCAACTTGGCAGCGGCTTCGAGAAACTCCCCGACTCGCATGCTGCCGATGCCGCTCAAGCCGCTCCCAAGAACGCAAAAAAGAAAGATAGCGGCTGGGCTGCTACACGTCCCGAACAGCAGCGAGGAGATTTGCGCAAGCAAGCGGCCAGACAACTATCTGCGCTGCAAACGATGCAGCAGAAAGAAGCTGTGGAACAGAGCAAAGCCGTACTGCAATCCCCTGCAACATTACGTGAAGGAAAACCAGAGGCGGATACTCGTGGCTTGGGAGATGACGATTTTCAAGTATCTGGACGAGTAATACGAGATGGCCAAGACGAGACCGATGTCCAACTCGACGAAGCTGCAACCGGACCTTTGTCTCTGGATTTGGATCTGGCACTCGTAGGAACCACTTACCATTTCCGCAAACTCCACGGTGAACCACAACTTGTCCTTCGTGCCCGCCATGAAAACCTCAGTCACTGGCTGACGGCAATCGTCTGGGCCGTGCTCTGCTTGGCGCTGGCCGCCGCAGTCATACACGTTCTTAGAAGACCCAACGCTTCCACATTCGCCTACCGCGGTTGGCCGTGGTTGGCCGCTGCCGCGGGCACGGCTTGGTTGTTCTTGCTGCCGGTGGGCGTGTTTGGATTGGCTCTGCTGGTAGTGTCATTGTGTGTGCTGATAACCCGCTCACAAAAGCAATAGGCAACTCGCTTTGTTTGCCAATGAAGCGGAACCTGTTCGCAGCGATTCTCGACCGCATCGCGCAGTTTGCAATGCCACCGCCGGTGGTAGCCAGGACGCATACGTAGCGTCACCGAACAGCGAGAAAGACTTGGGAAACTGGAGGAAAATACGCCCGCAGGCCGTCACCAACAACGCTGACTCCCCCAGCAGGTGGGTTCTCGGACCATAGAAAGAACCGAAACCGCGCATGTTGGCCGAGAAATCCGCCCAGGCGCTAGACGCGGTGGGGGGGCGCGATGTTACAATAGTTACCAAGATGAACACTTGTCAGAAATCTGTTCTTTCACGTCGTGGTTTTGTTCGTGGCACTGCCGCGGCCTGTTTTGGCTCCGCCCTGGCTGTTGCTCCGTCGACTTCGACCCATGGGGCTGAATCCGAATCGATCATCCCGCCCGAGGACTATCGAATCCAGTACGGCCGTGTGAAACAGTCGGTCATGTCGTGGTGCTTCAAGCCGATTCCGGCCGAGGAGTTGATTGATGCCTGCCATCGACTCGGCATGCACGCCATGGAAGGGATCGATTCGAAGTACTACCCGCTCATTCGCAAAAAGGGGATGGCGATCGCCCTGGTCAGCGGCGCTCATGGTTTCAAGAAGGGCCCCCTGGATCCCGAGAACCGGCAACTCTGCATCGACGGGTTGCGCCGGGCGATTCTCCTCGCCGCCGAGTTCGAGTCCCCGAATGTCATCACCTTCACCGGAATGCGCAAGTCCGGCGTTTCCGATGAACGGGCCGACAAGAATTGCATCGACGTCTGGAAAGAGGTGATCCCCCTGGCCGAAGAGAAGGGCGTCAATCTTTGCCTGGAACACCTCAACTCGCGCGATGATTCCCATCCCATGAAGGGCCATCCCGGCTATTACGGTGACGACGTCGATCACTGCATCGACCTCATCAAGCGAGTCGACTCGCCGCGCATGAAACTGCTATTCGACATCTACCATGTCCAGATCATGAACGGCGACGTGATCCGGCGGATTCGCGAGTACATCGACTACATCGGCCACGTGCACACGGCCGGAGTCCCCGGACGCTGCGAGATGGACGACACCCAGGAACTCAACTACCCCGCGATCCTTCGCGCCTTGATCGAGGCGGGCTACAAGGGTTACGTGGCCCAGGAGTTCATTCCGACCTGGGAAGATAAACTCGGCGCCCTCCGCCACGGTGTACGCGTCATGGATGTCTAGGAGTCGCACTCGACGGTACAAGTCCAGCATCCATCGCCACTTGCTGGTCGTTGGAATATTTTGACGCATGGGCAAGGCCGAAATATGGGAAATTCGATCTCCAATCTGTCACACCTTACAAGATCATTCATCTTGTATGACCTGTCTCACGGCAGCAACGATTCTTGGCACGTCCGGGCGATAGAGGTTCTCTAGCAGTGGTGAAAAAGGTACCGGCACATCGGCCGAGGCCACGCGGCTGATGGGGCATAGCAAGTATTCACCGAATCGCTCCATAATGCCAGCGGCTATCTCCGCACCTACTGAGCCGGTTTTGGGACCCTCTTCGACGATTATCACGCGGCCCGTCTTGCGAACAGACGTGCCGATCGTTTCGTAGTCGATGGGCGAAAGGCTTCTTACGTCTATCACCTCAGCGTCGATGCTTTCATCGGTAAGCCGTCGGGCGGCCTCTTGGGCGAAGTGCGACATCAACAGCCAGCCGAGGATCGTTACATCCGAGCCTTCGCGGCGAACGGCGGCCTTGTCAAGCGAAACGACGTAATCGTCTTCGGGAATCTCCACGGTTGCGTCGACCGCTCCGCTTTCGGCACGCATACCCTTTGAGCCATAGAGCAGTTTGTGTTCGAAAATCATAATGGGATTATCTTCGCGCACGGCCGCTTTGAGGATTCCTTTCGCGTCGTATGCGTTGCTGACGGTGGTGACTTTCAGGCCCGGCACGCCGGTGAAGTAGCGTTCCATGCTCTGGGCGTGCTGGCTGCCGCGTCCAGTGGCGCCGATGGGCGCGCGGATAACCAGCGGCATACAGATATTACCCCCGGACATGTAACGCATTTTGGCGATATTATCAATGATCTGGTCGATAGCACAGAACAAAAAGTCGCCATATTGCACGTCGACGATAGGCCGCATGCCCATCATGGCTGCGCCGCAGGAAACGCCGAAGAAACCCAGTTCGGCTATGGGGGTATCGATGATGCGATCGGGAAACTCTTTTTCTAGGCCCAGTGTGACTGTGAATGCGCCTCCCCATCCACCCGGCACGCCGATATCCTCGCCGATACAAAAGACCTTCTCGTCGCGCCGCATCTCTTCGGCGATGGCTTCACGCAAGGCCTCAGCGATACCCATTCTTTTCGTCATCATTTCTCCAAATAATCAAACATATACATCGGTTGTCAGGTCTTGGGGGCCGGGCAACGGAGCCCGTTTGGCATTTTCCACGGCTTCTTCGAACTGTTGCAAAACACGAGTCTTAATAGTCGTCAGGCCCTTGTCGTCAATAATGCCTTTCTCTTTGAGCAGTTTGCCAAAACGTTCGATGGGGTTTTTTGCGGCCCATTCTTCGCGTTCCTGCTTGGGCTGGTAATGGCAAGCGTCCCGGCGCGAGTGTCCGGTGACGCGATAAGTCAACAGCTCCAAAAACGCCGGGCCTGCTCCTTTACGGCATTGTCGGACAGATGCTTTTGCGGCCTCGTAAACGGCCAGCACGTCGTTGCCGTCTACCTGCCGGCCCTCGATGCCGTAGGAAGCCACCCGGCGGGCAATATTGGTGTCGCGCATCACTTTCGAGATGTGCGTGCTGGCGCCGTAGAGGTTGTTTTCGCAGACGAAGACCAGCGGCAGGTTCCAGATGGCGGCCATGTTGACACCTTCGTGGAAGGCGCCCTCGGACACCGCCCCGTCGCCAAAGAAACAAGTGGCCACTCGGTCGGATTTCTCCATTTTATAGGCCAGGGCCATGCCGGCAGCCACGGGAATCCCACCACCGACGATGGCGATGCCGGGGATCATGCCCTTTTGCATGTTGCCCATGTGCATGCTGCCGCCCTTACCCTTACAACAGCCGGTAGTAGCGCCGAAGAGTTCGTCGAGCATCTCTTGCATGGTGAGGCCCTTGGCCAGCGCGTGTCCGTGGCCGCGAAAGGTGGAGGTGATAAAATCATTTGCCCGCAAATTCGCACAAACGCCCACGGCTGTCGCTTCCTGCCCCTGGCACTGGTGGATCGTTCCCGGCATTATTCCTTCGAGAAACAGGAACTTGACGCCGTCCTCGAATTCGCGGATGGTCACCATTCGTTCGTAGAGGCTTAGCAGGAATTCTCGTTCATAAGGCAATTGCCCCCTGGTATTGGCCTGGTTATTTTCTTCTTGTATGCTCACATTAAAATCCTTTTCGGGCTTAGACCAGAAAAAGTTGTACCGCTTTTTTTGTATTGAATATGGAACACTAACCCGAATCGTAAGCAAAGCGGGAAGTTCGGGTAAACGTTGCGTTCCCTCCGCTTGCGATTCGGGTTTGAATTCTGACTGATGTTATGCTAAACTGACTCCAACTCCTCGATGATAGCCGCGAGGAATTCGCCGGCGTATTTCCCACTGGCGATACGGTGGTCCACGCTCAACGTGAGCGTGCAGCGTTGTTGGATTCCGATACCGCCGTCTTCTTGTGCCACGGGTGTTAGCGTGACCTTGCCAATGCCCAGAATGGCGGCTTCGGGAGGATTGATGATGGGAATAAAACTCTCGACGTTTGCGACACCCAGGTTGGATATGGTAATCAGCGCCGGTTTAATCATGCGGACTTCCGTATCACCGTTGCGAAGACGCTGTACGCAGTCACGAATCTCTTGAGATATTCCCACCACCGTCTTCTCGATCGGCGTGCTTATTGGAACTACGTATAACTCGTTTTCCACGTCCACGGCCACGCCCACAGCATTGGTTTCGGCCGCTATCAGCCGTTCGCCTTCCAAGCGACAACAGAAACGGTTGAACTTATTCAGAGCCTTGGCAACTGCGATTACAAAAAAAGCGTCCCAGGCCGGCTTCTCATCCGTAGCAGTTTCACGACAGCGGCTGATTGCCCCGGCATTGAAGCTTGTTTGCAAATAGAAATGCGGCACGGTCTGTTTGCTCTCTTGCAAACGCTTGCCCGCTGTTCGTTGCGCCGGGCTTAGCGACATGTCGTTTAGGGGCTTGGCCGACTTTGCAGCCTCCACAGCGGCCCGATTGCGCGCAAACATACCTTGGGGCTTATCCGTGTCAGGGCTTTTTGCGGCGGCTGCTGGGGGAGGAGTTTTAGGTGCAGGCTGTGGGGGCGATTCGGACCTTGCAGTGCCAGCATCTCCACTGGCAGATTCACTCGTCGATGAACCTTCGACTTCCAGTACCGCGATAACTTGCCCGACCTCCACTACGTCTTCTTCCTGTGAGAGTATCTCGTTGAGCACACCGCTCACGGCCGATTCGACATCCATTGCCGCCTTGTCGGTTTCGACTTCCAGCAGCGGCTGGCCACGCTCGATTTTTTCGCCCGGCTCGATCAGCCATCGACCGATGCGTATTTCCGACTCGGTGGCTGCCAGATCCGGCATTTTCATTTCGAAACGCATGTTTTTCGTCCCGTGGTAAATCAGTTGTTATTTATGGTTTTTGTCGAGGAATTTCCGAACATCTTCGGCAGTGAACACGCCATCGGTTGTGCCGATTGCAGTCGTGGCCGACGCGCCTAAAACGGTCGCGTAACGAAGCATTTCGGGCATCTCCCAATCATACATGATGCCGGTGATGATACCGGCCGCGAAAGCGTCGCCGGAGCCCGAAGGGTCGATGCTGTCCATGGGGCAAACCTCGGCTTGCCAACAACCGTCGGCATTGGCTGCCAGTACTCCGTCCTTGCCGCGGGTAACTATGGCCGTGTTCACGCCGAGTTCCAGGAACATTTCAAGTTGCCGTTGCGTGTTGGTTATTCCGCTCAGACGCCATGCTTCGTCCTCGTTTGGCAGGAAATAGTCGATGTGCGGCATCAGAGACCGCAAGTCGTCCATCCCCGAATAGGATTTTGGAACAACGACATCGACCACCGTGACAATGTCTTGCTGTCGGCAATAACGGAGCAACTCGGACAATTCGCTGGTTACAATGCCGGGCATGGCGCATAGTCCGCCAAGATAAAACACCTTTAGCCCGTCGATCCACTGGCGGCTAATTTGCCGGACATTGAACGCCGCGTTGGCTCCAAATGTGTGAATGTATCGTCGGTCTTCACCCTCGATCAAAAGGATCACGGTCTTGCTGGTTGGGTGAGAATCGACTCGTTGGACCTGAGTACAGTCGACACCGGCGGAGGCCAGGCTTTTCATCAGCACCGCTGCCGATGCATCATCGCCCAGACAACCGCAAACATCGACATCAAATCCCTGTTTTGCCAGATCGATGGCCACATTTGCAGCGCAGCCGCCGGCCTTAGACGGTATCTCTTCAACCGCCAGCAACTCGCCGGGAACGGGCAGCTTTTCGATTGGGCCACAAAAAATATCGGCCACGAGTATGCCCGCGCATCCTATGTCAGCCATTTTCAGTCCCATCCAAAGCGATTTCTCTGTTCAATCTGGACTTTTGCAAAATTGCGAGTCAAGGGCACATGTAAAAGAAAGCTTTGCGAAGCGAAGGTTTCTTTTACATT
>JAFGTN010000448.1 GCA_016934075.1 Pirellulales bacterium | reverse complement strand
GTGCTCGCACGCACCGAATCCAAGCATCCTCAACGATGCGTGCAAGCACGCATCCTACAAGATTAATCGCCGAAGATCGCCTTCATGCAAATTTGCGACCAGGTTTCGAATCCGTCCAGATCCTTGAGAATATCTCCCACCGGCCGGAAACTGCATTCGATGATCTCGCTCTCGCGGGGCTCGACGGCCGGACGCTCGACGTCGAACAGATAGACCATGCCCAGGTGAACGCTACCGACCGCTGTTTCGTCGTCGTTGATCATGCCCACACAACTCGACCAGTAGGGAGTGTCGATTTCAACCTCTTCTTCGAGTTCGCGCCGCATGCCCTCTTCGAACACGCCGTTGGTCGGAGTATCAGCGTCGGAAACATCGTCGGCGGAAACATGCCCGCCGATACCGACGCTCTTTTTGCTGTGCAAGCGCCCCTCGCCCTGGCCCTTGCCGCGAGTATATTGAAAAACCGTCTCGGCGCCCGACTCGTCACGATGGCGGAATATCACATAGGGAATCAACTGCTTGAAGCCGGGATCGTTTTCAACCTCGTCGCGCGGTCGGAAGCTCACGTGGGCCGGATCGAGCAACTCTTCCAAATAACCATCCACATCACTTGAAAAGCCCTGGAAATGCCCCAACCGGTGAAAAACTTCGGTTGGAACAACTAATACCCGCTCGGTGGTCGTCTCTGACACGGCTCAACTCCCTTACTTAGCTATCTTCACTCGTTACTCACGTAATGCCGGTCGTAAACGACCGGGCTTGCTATACCGTTGGAAAAGGGTGCCACTGCTGGCTTGTCCAGCAGTGAATGCGATAAACTCCCAGAAATACACTGCTGGACAAGCCAGCAGTGGCACCCAAAACTTACGAATCCGACTTTTTCAACGGACCGCTAACTGGCGCGTCAATTCTAGCAGGGCAACACTAGTTCTTGAACCTGTGCCGCACAACTACCAGAAGTGCCCCGCACGCAACAACACCCATAGCACCCACATCACCCAGATTAAACCACAATCATCGAGTCGCCATAGCTGTAGAAGCGATATTCTTCGCCAACAGCTTCTTCGTAAGCTCTTCGAATTAGCTCATCGCCGCCAAAAGTACGTACTAGAACTAGAAGTGTTGTCTTGGGCAGGTGGAAATTCGTCATCAATACGTCAACCGCCCGAAAGGTGTACGGCGGGCGGATGAACAAATCAGTATGACCGCTGAATGCATGAACCGGCATATCGTGACAAAAATCGTCACCACTTGACGCTGCGGCCGTTTCCAGCAATCGCGTGGATGTCGAGCCTACGGATACGATCCGTCCACCTTTTTTGCGGCAATCGTTTATCGTGAGGGCTGTTTCCTCGTCGATACACCCCCATTCCGAGTGCATCTTATGCACACTCAAAACATCACTCGATATAGGCCGGAACGTGCCTACTCCCACATGCAACGTCAATCGGCAAAGCGTCGTGCCCTGTTCCTTGAGCTTGCGCAGCAACCGTTCGGTAAAGTGCAAACCGGCGGTCGGAGCAGCTACCGCACCCGGCGTTCGGGCAAATACCGTCTGGTAGCTATCACGATCCGCCTCTACCATCTCACCTTTCCGGATGTAAGGTGGCAAAGGCACTCGTCCAGCTCGGTCAAGGAGCAACAGAGTATCCTCGTCGGACTCGGGCTTAACCACCCAAACACCTTCTTCGCGCTTGTCAACGAGACGTAGCGACACATCTTCGTGTCCAGAGGCGTTGACCAAAGTGATAGATTCACCGGCTGTGAGTTTACCCCGGGTTTTTCCCATCACGCGCCAAAATCCCTTTTCGTCGGCATCCAGGAACAGCCCCTCCCAACGACCTCCGGTATCGGTGCGATACCCAACCAATCGAGCCGGAATGACTTTCGTGTCATTCAGTACCAAACAATCGGCCGGAGCGATTATCTCCGGTAAATCTCGCACGTGCCGATGTTCTATCGATTGCCTCTGCCGGTCAGCCACCAAAAGACGCGCATCCTCGCGACGATTCAATGGAACCTGGGCAATCAGTTCTTTCGGTAATTCGTAATCGTATTGGTCAAGTTCCGACATTCAACCTAAATCCACTACATTTCTCGCATCACCCCAACAATTCCGTGCTCGCCTCCCGCCCACGTTCAGAAAAAGGCCCGCAATCGAGCAATTACGAAAAATTACCCTCTGAAGTCCTAGCAAAAGTAGACACAGTATTCGACCACGTAGGGGCTAACGCTACTAGTTAGCCTAAGGGTGATAATTTTACTATAAGGATAAAAAAAGCGTAACTGCGGTTACTTAAACTTGGGTAGAACAGGGATAACATAATACTTGATAATATCTGTGCTATTTACGGGGGACTAAAAATGAGACTTCTAAGCAGTGGCGACGTCTGTGAGATCGTAGGCATGAAACATAGCACCTTTGATGAGTGGTGCTCTAAGGGCGTTGTGGTGCCGGTAGAAGGCGGACAAGGACATGGCGACCATCTGCGGTTTTTCATGATGCAAGCCGTAGGCATTGTTCTAGCCCTTGAGCTACATGCTTCTAAGCGGAGGCGCGCTTTGGCCTATGCGGGACAGGTGAAGGTAGCCGGGTGGCTCTGTGGAAGCTGAGGCGGATGAGAAAGGCTATTATTGGAAACTGTCAGTGTTGCGGGGGATGATAGGCTTGGATGCTTGTTGCCCCCTAGTTTATTTCTTGGAGAACAAAAAGATGGTATTTATTTGGAATCTAATAGATCGAGAAATCGTTGACCCTCTTGTTCGGTTAATGCGATATGGAAACCGTCAATTAAGGTAATGTGATAAGTTTCTTGTGCTATAACGTGAGAAGTTTCTTGTGCTAAATGTATCTTGGTGATTTGTTCTGAGTTGATAATAAATGCATGGCCGTCGATATCGTTGACTTTGATAAAAACTGGATTTGACATAAGCGTTTGCTTCCTTTTGAGAAATGAGATGTTGAAAAAACGAACAGCCTGGATTGTAGTTGAGGAATTATACCCAAGTCTACCCTCTAAACCCCCTTGCCAACGAGCAGGCTTTCTTAATCGATGCTAGGATAGTAAATGATGCTTTACATAGCCTGAGTGCTGAGTGCCGTTTGCGTTGGAGGACGGAGAAGATTAAAACACCTAAAGGTCGCAATTAAAAACCGATATTACTTTGAAAAGGGGCGTTTTCGGCTAGGACAGAAAAGCGTATCTTTCGTAACGGAGCGAAAAAGGTATGCTATACCAATCGGCACGACCGAGTATCCAGTATATGGCCAAGGATCGGATTGTAGAACAGCATGAATAAGTTGAAAGTCGCGCTTTGCATCACCGAACTCGACTGGGGCGGTGCCGAACGATGCCTCGTTCGTCTGGCCACCGGTCTGGATCGGGAACATTTCGAGCCAACGATTTATTGCCTGGCACCGCCACCAAAGGGCGAAATCAACTGTCTCGCTCCGCTCGAAGAGGCCGGTATTCCGGTCCATTGTCTGGGCGGGAAAAACAAGTGGCATTTCCCGCTTGTGCTCCACCGGCTAACCGCACTTTTGAAAAAAAACCGCCCAGATGTGGTGCAAAGTTTTCTCTTTCACGCAAATCTCATGGCCGCCGTGGCCGCCCATCGTGCTGGTGTTCGCCCGGTAATTTCCGGCATCCGCGTAGCCGAACATCGCAGCAACGCGCCCTTTTGGGCCAGTCGCTTTACCGACCGTTGGATCGACCGATATGTGTGCGTTAGTCGTTCGGTGGCCGATTTCTACCGCACGAAAACCCGCATTTCTTCCGACAAACTGTTGGTTATTCCCAACGGTATCGATCTCGGCGACTACCCCCTGCCAAACCCGCGGCCGGCCGATCTTTCCTCGCAAGGCATCTCCAACGAACGCCGTCTGGTGTGTTTCGTGGGACGGCTCGAACCGCAAAAGGGTGTCCAATGGCTTGTCGAAACTGCCGGTGAATGGTTGGAGAAAATGCCGGATTGCGACCTGTTGATTGTCGGCGACGGGCCGCAACGAGGACTGCTGGAAGAAATTGTAGTGTCGCAAAACATCTCCGATCGCGTGCACTTTGCGGGCCGGCGGGCCGACGTGCCGCAAATCCTCGCCCGCTGCGAATTGCTCGTGCTGCCTTCGGCCTGGGAGGGCATGCCCAACGTGGTTATGGAGGCCATGGCCTCGGGGCTGCCGGTTGTCGCTTGCGAAGTCGAAGGTGTCAGCGAGTTATTGGGGCCCGATGCTGCTCCACAAGTTATCGCTCATGGCGATACGGCCGCCTTAAGCGAAAAAATCCTGGCCTTACTGGCCGATCCCGAACTTGCTCAAACCCTTGGTCTGGAAAACCGCTGCCGAATAGGGCAGAATTTTGCACTCTCCAGCATGATTTGCTCCTACCAGCAGCTATGGGAATCACTGGCCGTAGACCCGAAAAAATCCTGAAATTTTTTCCCAAAAACGCCACCAACACTTGCGCCGTTCCATTTTTCCGGAAGTCTCACGCTGGCCCCGGCCTACGTCGACGACAATCGCCCAAGGCAACTCCCCCCAGGCCGCCGCCACCTAAAAAACCGGGAAATATCTCTGTGAAAACCAGGTTGACCAATTCTTTAAAACGATTATCTTTGGGGAATCGTGGGGAGCCGTGGGGGAAAATGGCAAGAAATGATACTCACCGGGACATTCGAGCGAGCTATTGATGAAAAGCTTCGGGTTTCGGTCCCGAAGTCGCTTCGAGAAGCACTCTTATGCAAATCCCCTCCGAGTAGCGCCAAAATCCCTTCCATTAAGCAACACGGCGTTGTTTACGTTGCTCCCGGAACCGACGGATCACTGTCAATTTACACGGAGGAAGCTTTTTCTTCTTTGGCCGAACGCCTGGCCGGCGTTTCGCCCACCGAGCAACATGTGCGGGCATTCACCCGATTATTCTACGCCCGCGCACAAAGGGCAGAACTCGACCGCCAAGGTCGGATACGAATTTCAACGGAACTGGCCGAGTTGGCCGGTCTGGGGCGCGAAGCCGTAATGATTGGCGTCCAAGACCACCTGGAACTCTGGTCGGTAGAGCGTTGGAAGAGGTACCTCGAAGAGCGGAAAGCCCGCTACGACGAGATCGCCGAAGCAGCCTTCGGCATGAAAACCACGTAGGCCTCCCATACCGGGCGTCCTAGACCACCTATACCGCGCATTTTTGTCGCCACACGTGAGAACCAGAGGATGCCAGTTAGCGGCCACCGACTGCCATCCGGCCTTGCCAACGCGGGGTGGGGCCGGTTCTCGCGGGTGCGGGAACAGGGACGTCTCCCGGTTAGCGAATTGCGGCTTTTAGATCTGCCGACCGTCGTATCTCGGTAGTCAGCCGCCACACTCAACCTCACCACGGGCGCAGGAAGCGCCCGAGGTCGAGTGTCTTCTCATCTTGTAGCTGAATTCGTCTCTTGTAGCTGAACTCGCAAGAGTTCAGAGGAATTAACGCTAATTCTCACATAATCGCCTAATCTTAGCGGCTGAATTCTTGCGAATCCGGCTACATTTATCAAGAATGCCACATAATGTCCCACAGACCCCATCCTAAATATCGCAATTTCACCAATCTGCCAGCCGTCACACTTGCTCTTGAGTTATTTGCCAACTCTCGATAAAAGGGCACCTTGAAATTTTTGAATCCGTGAACCTTGTCGCAAGATACGAGAAAATGTCAGAGCATTCGCCGGTGCATGTGCCGGTCATGCCCAACGAGATCATGGAATGGCTCGACCCCAAACCTGGAGGGGTTTTTGTCGACGGCACATTAGGAGGCGGCGGACATGCCTCGTTGCTGGCGGAGCGGGTTGGAGAGACTGGAACCGTGATAGGGATCGACCGCGACCCGGCCGCAATCGAAGCCGCCGAGTACAACCTGTCGGGCATGCCCATGCACGTTGCACAAGGAAACTATTGCAATGTGCCCGAGTTTCTCGAGGCCCTCGACTTTGAAACCGTTGACGGAATACTCCTTGACCTGGGACTATCGAGCGACCAGTTGGCCGATCCCAAGCGGGGATTCAGTTTTTCGTCCGATGGACCGCTGGATTTGCGGTTCGACACCACCAGCGGCGAACCGACCTGGCGTTGGATCAACCGCATAAGTGCCGATAAATTGGCGGATTTGATTTTCCAATATGGCGAGGAACGATTCAGCCGACGCATTGCCCGGGCGATTGTGGAACAACGTCGCAAGGGCCCAATCCGCACCACGGCCGAGATGGCCGACATCGTCCGTCGCAACATCCCAAACACCAAGTCGAAGGATCATATCGATCCTGCCACACGAACATTTCAAGCCTTGCGAATCGCCTCGAACGAAGAGTTGAAATCATTGGAAATTGCCCTGCGACGATTGCCCACCTGCCTGTCGCCCGGCGGGCGGCTGGCGATAATCAGCTTCCATTCACTCGAAGACCGCCGGGTAAAAGAGACCTTTCGCGACGATCCGCGATTGAAGGTATTAACCAAAAAGCCCGTCCGTCCCAGCGAAGAAGAAATAGAACAAAATCCCCGCTGCCGCAGCGCCAAACTTCGCGTGGCGGCTAGGGTATAAACCACATTTATTGGAAATATTTGCACCTTATGAACCGTGTCCATTACACGGGAGGTTAAAGCATTATGGGTAAGGAAACCAAAATCGGCCTGGGCGTGATCGCCGTTCTATTCGTCGTGTTCGCCGTCGTGCTCACCATGCGGCTAACCGGTTCTTCCGGTGAAACCGTGGCAGCGACCGATACGGAAGAGTCCGCTAACGAGTCAAAGGAAAAAGACGCTCAAAAGGCGGATAGCGATCCGGAACATGAGCTTAAACCCCTTATCCCACCCCAAACAAACAAGACAAAAACCACTTCTACCGAAACCAAATCGTCACTAAAAATCACCATCCCCACGGCTCCGGTTCCCGAGCCGGAAAAAAAGACCGACGGCGCTTCGCAATGGAAATTGGTCGGCGGAAGCACACAGCAGTCGCTACCACCCGCTCCCATACCGCCCTCCGAGACATCAAAATACGATTCCGGCGGGCTGGTGCTCGATCCGCCCTCGCCACAGCAACAAAATCAACTCGGCGACAATCGTTATGCCCAACTTCAGCCGGCAAACGGTTCACAAACATCCAGATATCAATCGCTCCCCGGGCAATCAAACTACAGAAACGCATCGATCGGCAGCGCATCGTCTTACGACCATAATCACTATCCGCAACAATACAGCGAACAGCGAAACTACGTTCCCCGACAAGGGCCTCCCGCCCAACAAACATATGTCCACCAACGTAGCATCACACCGTCGCCGGTCACTCCCTCGTCCATAACTCCACGCGAACCAGCGCTCCCCACACGAGCCGACGGTACTTACGACGTCCAACCCAACGACAGCTACTGGCTGATTTCAAAACGACTTTACGGTAACGGAGCCTACTTCAAAGCCTTGGCCGAGCATAATCGCCGCGAACACCCGCAGGCCGACAAGCTGCGTGTGGGCGACAAGATCTACACTCCGTCACTGGAAAAACTGGTCGACTCCTTCCCCGACCTGTGCCCCAGCCCCAATCGGCAAAAAACGCTGGCAAAACGCTCTGATGTGATTCCGGTTTCCGCCCATTATGGCGGCGGTAAAAGCTACACGGTGGAAGAAGGCGACACGCTCTACGATATCGCCCGTTACGAACTGGGCGACGCCTCTCGTTGGACTGAGATCCACGAACTCAACCGAAACGTGCTGCAAGGCGACTTCGACTATCTCGTGCCGGGCATGAAACTGGTGTTGCCGCGAGGTTCATCCGCCGGAGAAACACTAAGCCCGAGGCAGTACACCATGCCGGAAGGCCCCAGAGACAGACTCACGCGACGCCCGAGAGAATACCAGTCGCCGTCGATTGGGACGTTGAGAAGGTAGCAAGACTACCAATTCAACTCATTAGCCTCTTCCCAATGCTCGTAGAGGGTTTTGAGCCGTTTTTGTATTTCTTCCATGTCTTGCTTGATTTGGCGAACGCGGTCGCCGTCGCGATGAGTTTCAGGCAGAGCCAGTTTGTTTTGCGATTCTTCTATTGACGCCTCGAGTTCGAAAATATCCCCTTCGATGTCTTCGACTTTCCTGTACTCGAAACGGCGTTTTTTGCGCTGGGGCTTATTATCATCGCCGTTATTGTCGGCGGTCTTGACCATCTTCCGGTCAGGTCCACCTTTCTTGCCGTTCGCCTGCTTGGCAGGCGGTGTTTTTTGTGACACGGGCGCTTGTGCCAGGCCGCTTTGGATCAGGTGCTGATACGTCTGATAGTTCCCCTCGATGATACGGAAGCGGTCGGATTCGACGGCCAGGATATGGTCGGCCAGGCGGTTGACAAAGTAGCGATCGTGGCTGACAAACATCACTGTGCCGTCGAATTTCGATAGCGCGTTCTCCAGTGCGTCGCGAGCCCAAAGGTCGAGATGGTTGGTGGGCTCGTCGAGGATGAGGAAATTGGCCTTGTTGGCCGCCAGGCGAGCCAGGGCTACACGGCAACGCTCGCCGCCACTGAGACTGTCGACACGTTGAAATACCTTGTCGCCGAGAATGCCGAAACGAGCCAAGAGGTCGCGACGTTTTTGTTCCTCCATCAACTGCCCATCGGGACGCACGCAGTCGACCACCTGGGCATCGTCAGGGAGACCGCTGAGCTGCTGATCGAAGTAGGCGATCTTCACGCCGGTACCCTCGATAACCTGCCCATCGTCGGGCTTGACTTGTCCCAACAGGCATCGCAGCAGAGTAGTCTTGCCCGAGCCGTTGGGGCCCAGCATTCCCCATCGCTGTCCGCGGATGATGTCCAGATCGAGATCCTTGAACAAGGCGCGGTCGTATGCTTTGGCCAGACGTTCCGCGCGCAAGACGATATCACCACTGCGCTCTGCCGGCGGAAATCCCATGGGCGGGGCCGAGATGGTCCGCGGTGGCGGCACGCGTTCGATACGCTCGAGCTTCTTGCGGCGGTCTTCGGCCTGGGCGTGTTTCTGGCCGTAGCGGTGTCGGCGTATGAAATCTTCAGTCTTGGCGATTTCGATTTGCTGCTTCTCGTAAGTGCGTTCCTGCACCAAGAGCCGCTCGGCTTTTTGACGCCAGTAGGCCGAAAAATTGCCGGTGAAACTGTCGACCGTGCCCTGGAAAAGCTCCAGCGTGCGGTTGGTGACCTTGTCGAGAAAATAGCGGTCGTGGCTGACTACGATAGCGGCCGCCGTGCTGGAGGCCAAAAACTCTTCCAGCCACTCGGTAGCCTCTATGTCCAGGTGGTTCGATGGTTCGTCCAAAAACATCAAGTCCGGTTCGGCAAGCAGCAGCTTAACCAGCATCAGCCGGTTCTGTTCGCCGCCGCTGAGCGCTTCGACGGGCGTTTTGAAACTTGACCTCGCGAACTGCAGACCGTCCAAAACCCGTTCGATCTTATGATCGATGTGGTAAGCGTCGTGGTGCTGCAGGTCGTGTTGCAGGTGGTCGTATTGAGCCGCTAGCCGCGCGTGCTCCTCTTCGTCTTCGGCCTCACTCATGGCTTCGGCAACCGCAAGTGCGTGCTTATTAAGTTCGATTAATGCTTCCAGCGCACTTTCAGCCTCATCCCAAAGCGTGCGACCGGACTCAAACAACGGCTGCTGTTCGAGATATCCCAGGCGCGTGCTTGGATGCAATCGGGCCTCGCCCGAATCGGCCTCCTCGCGGCCGGCCAGAATCTTCAACAACGTCGTCTTGCCCGTCCCATTAGGCCCAACCAATCCGATCTTCTGTCCCGGATGCACATCAAAAGTAATCCCGTCGAGCAAGGGCTCGGGGCCGAAACGCTTTTTGATGCTGTCGACGGTTAGGAGGATCACAGGATGTTTATTATCGCTTAAGAGAAACCGGGTAGCCCCGATAGCTTGCCTATCGCACACGGCCCAGCCGCAGGAGAAGTCCTGGACCGGGCACGATCCCTCCTGTGCCTTCGGCACCCCGATAGGCAAGCTATCGGGGCTACCCATTGAACTCTTCTGTTTGGGCCGAATACATCATTATAATCGTTTTCCAGCCATTACGAAGGGCAGCTTACGGCGGGGTACAAAAAAGCAGCCGGTTTTCCACGCTGGATGACCGGCTGCTGATTCCGTTTTGTTAATGAATTAGCCCATGGCTGATCGGTGCGTACGAGCACGTACCCTACGGGTTGGACTAATAGGCTTTATAAATCCCGGGCATGGCGACCGAGGCTTCGTAGCTGCCTTTGTCGTCGGGCAGAACCGGCGGCTTGGCGTTCCAGGCAAATTCCTTGGGCATTTCGCTAGGGCCTTTTTTCACGGCGTCGTCCCACTTGACGATCTTGCCGCTGTATGTAGCCATGCGGCCCAAGACGGCAGTCATGCTGCTGTTGGCGCCAATCCAACCTTCGTTGTACTTCTTGTTGCCGAGGATGGCGGCCATCAAGTCGGCGTGCTCCTGATCGTAGGGATTGGGATTCTCGCCACGGTAGCGCCACTTGTTCTCGCCTTCGATGTTGCCAGAGCAATTTGAGGTGCCTTTGGTGCCGTGGGCAGCTTCGCTGACGTTGTTCCAGCAGTTGGGAATGTGGCGGCACTGGCTGAACATCTTGGTGCCGTCGGCGTATGTAAACTCCACGGCGTGGTGGTCGTAGATCTGGCCGTAATCGTGTTCACGGTCCGAGAACTTGCGGACCTGGCGGCCGCCCATGCCGTTGGCCTCGACAGGATGGTCGTTTTTGATCCAGTTGCCGATATCCATGTTGTGGATGTGCTGTTCGTCGATATGGTCGCCGCAGAGCCAGACAAAGTAATACCAGTTGCGCATTTGGTATTCCATTTCGGTTTGATCAGGCTTGCGAGAGCGATTCCATACGCCGCCGCCATTCCAGTATACCCGCATGAACTGGATATCACCGATGGCGCCGTCTTGCAACCGCTTGATGGTTTCGACGTATTGCAACTGGTGGTGACGTTGCAGACCGACACCGACCTTGAGGTTCTTCTGGTCGGCCAGTTTGTTGGTTTCCAGCAATGAGCGGAAACCGGGCGCGTCGACGCAGCAGGGCTTCTCCATGAAAACATGCTTGCCGGCTTCGATGGCAGCCTTGTAGTGGATGGGCCGGAAGCCGGGCGGGGTTGCGATGAGCAGCAACTCGGCACCGCTGGCAATGGCGTTTTTGTAGGCGTCGAAACCAGAGAAGATCCGGTCGCCAGACACGTCAACACGATCGCCAAATTTATTACGTAAAGTCTCGGCGGCACTCTTGGCGTTGTCTTCGAAAGCGTCGGCCACGGCCACAAGTTTGGTGTTCTTGTTGGTGCCCAGGCAGTTGGCGGCAGCACCTTTGCCTCGACCGCCGCACCCGATCAGTGCGACTTTCATCTGGTTGTTTTCCGCGGCATGAGCGCTTCGGGCAAGGGAAAGGCTGCTGATGGCCGTGGCACCGGCTACGGCAACCGACGATTTTTTCAGAAAATCGCGACGTGATGGGGTGCGTTCGTTCATGAGATATTTCCTCTGTACAGGAACTGGATGAAAACTATTAGAGTGAAAAAACTATAAGGTGTTTTCAAATCACTTTCTTGAATACGGTTGGTATACTTATTTACGCGTTACGCCGGCCGATTGTTTCGGCCGGCATAGCACGCGAAATTTGCTCGACTATTGTTTGCCGGCTTGGGCTTCGGCATAGTCTTCGAGTATCTCGGGTTCCGGCTCGTAGATCTTGGCCTGTTCGGGCGTAGGTTTGACTAAAGGCCGAACCACGCGGAAACCGAGGAAGTTGGCGTCGGTGTGATACCAGATGCTCTGCGGGATCTGCGGATCTTGCATCTTCCAGTCCTTTTCCGAACCACGTCGGGCGGCGCTTCGCAGGGCCTCGGGATCGTCATCCCAAGTGCCGCCGCGGACGGCGCGGGGATAGGTCGAATCGGGAATCACCAAGGGACTCTTGATGGCTTTGCCCTTTGTCTTGGCATAGAGGTCGGGCACGTACTTGTCGAGTACCCACTCGCACACGTTGCCGTGCATGTCGTGCAAGCCCCATGGATTGGGCTTCTTCTTGCCGACTTTGTGGTACTTCTCGTCGCTGTTCTCGTAAT
>JAFGTN010000447.1 GCA_016934075.1 Pirellulales bacterium | reverse complement strand
GCTCATCAAACACAGTGGCCCGCTTGCACTTAATGCTCGGCTTGTGCAATAATTGGGCCGAACAGTATTGGTTCTGACCCCTTTTCGCGTACTTTTCGCGTACACATTTGGCACGGCAACACAAATGGGCAAGGAGGTGATAAACTTGCCGCAGAGTGTGCCCAAAGCAATCGATGATAGCGTGAGAGTATGGCTCGGTAACGATAATGTGGCCAAGGGCGAAAAAATTTATGCTGGCTGGGCCATGTTACTTGGCTTAGCTAAGAAGAAAAAATCCAGATGCGCCTCAAATCCTTGGCGAGGCAGATTTGACTATGAGCATGGCAGCTATGATGATGCCATCATTGCCGCTCGGAGAAATGCAGGTGACATTGGGCAGAATACAAGGAAGATGTATGATCCAGAAACCGGGACGTTAATTGGCAAAAAATCAGCAAATGGAAAGCAAGGCTGGAGGATTGATGAGGACCACATTAACTGGTGGGACTTGTCAGGAGGAAAGAAAGGACAAGGCGGTAAATACGGCCATGATTTCTTCCCACCCGACCAGAGTGGACCTCACTCCAGCATACTGGTTATGCACAGTGGGAGGACTGAAAGATGAGTATTCTACGATCAAGATTTCATGAAGCTTATGGTTTTCCGTATGATTACGATTCCGTGATGCTCAGGCAAGCCGAGTTTGATAGCATAACAGCAGCAATTCGCACAAGGATCACAGATGGTTTTTTTGCCAAAATGGCAGAAAAGGATTGCTGTGATGCAGATCCAGATGAAATCAGGGCTTGGCTTTCATCATTGCCGTTTAATGGATTAGTAAATGTTATTTGGATTGGAGAGGGCGAAGGTGTTGTCATTGATTACGACTGTTTCGTGAAGTTCTATGACGACTTATGGTTTCCATCGTCAGATGAGGTGTGGTTGTCAACCCTTGACATGAAACTGGTTTTGCAGATTGATCATGAGGAGCAGTTTGAATTATTCTCGGAAGGGTGTCCCGCTGAATAGGTGTCATGGTGTCCTGGTCCACCAAGTTTTGACAACCAGAAAGAACAAGAGCAAAACCCCACAAAACAACGGGAAAAATGGCGTACCATGACGCCAAAACAGAGAGAAAATCATCGCATCCGAGTGATGCGTAATTGTTGTTTGAAAATTTGGAAAGAAAAATGTTTCGTTGACAGCCCAAGCGCGCACTGGTAGCGTGATCGGCTGCGGAAGATATTGACAGTGCTACTCAAGCGGCACGCTTGAGTTCTACGATAGGCAAATGCTTGCGCCCACGATGGTGGCTGATTTTCAGCGTGAATTCAGCGCCGGATTTGCCGCGCACCAAGGCCCAGGGCCGAGCACAAGGTGACCCGCGTGGCCAATCTTCGCGCGGCTCGTGACGTGGTTTTCGATTGTCCGGGAATTTGCGGAAGTAGACTTCGTAGGGCGTTTTGCCGCCGAGTGTCGTATGTGGTCGGAATTGATTATACCACTGGACGACGGTAAGGATCTCTTCACGGAACTGATCGCGCCGTAGCGGTATGAGTGACATTCCGGCAAGGATCGTCTTGAGCGTAAGTATGAAGCGTTCGGCAACAGCGATGGAACCGTGCTTGCCCACGGCGCCGTATCGAGGCTTCTCTATACCCTTCCGTTTACACCATTTGCGGAAGTGCTTGTTGTCGAATTGCACGCCGCGATCACATACGATGTACTTTGGCGCCTTTTTCGCCTTAGCTATCGTGCGGCCCAGGAAGGCACGTACGGCTTTGGATTTCGGTTGCTGCTCGAATGTGCCCACACCCATAGCGCGGCGCGAGAAGTGGTCGACGGCAACTGCCACCCAATAACAAAACGGCCAGCACTGCGGAAGCGCGAACGGCAGCCAAGAACGCTCCATTATATTATGTGGTTGCATACCATACATTGATGGTCGTCACGCCACGCGTCGTTCATATCGTCACAGCAAACCGTTGTCAGAACAAATATTTAGCAGCCAAGCAAGCCAACCTTTCGGGTAGCGTTTGACTTTTCGTTATAGTGTGGTATTATAATGCTACAAGGAAATTATGGAACTTAGGCGATGCTATACCACACAATCATCTGGGACATGGACGATGACCCGGCTGGGAACGTGCAGCATTGTGCTGAACATGATGTTACAAAGGAAGAAGTTGAAGAGGCGATCCAAAACGCGATTGATGCGGATTTGAGTCGATCGTCTGGCCGACCTGTGTTGTTTGGAGACACTAATGCCGGCAGACATTTAATAGTGGTTTATGAATCTATAGATCAAGACACTATATACCCTATAACTGCGTACGAAGTTTCACGAAGGTCATAACAATGTCTATGCGTCGCGTTACTCGCAATCGACGGCTAACGGCTGCAGAATCCGCAAAATACAAAGAAATACGAGAGCGGGTTGCAGAGGAACTCCCCGATCTGGTTTCCCGGCACCACGAGCGTCTTGCGGCCTTAGATCAGTTAGGCGAACTGCTTACACAATTGAAAGCAGCAAGGGAAGAACGTGGTCTAAGCCTTTCCGATTTGACTGATTTAACGGGCATGGATCGTTCAGCGATTTCGAAACTCGAAACCGGCCAGCGACCCAATCCGACCGTGGAGACGCTTCTGCGTTATGCTGAAGCTGTTGGAAAACATCTAGTGGTTTCGTTAGTCGATAAATAAGAAAGGTGTAACGTTAAGTCAAGTATCGCAGCATGAATTCCAGTAATTGTTCCAGCAGCGCTCTCTTTGCTGTAAACTAGATCGCCCCAGGTTCGAGCGCTCGGAAAAAAGCGCTCTCAGTTAACAGCCATTCTCTCTTTGCTGTAAACTCAACATGCCCAGTTCCGCAACGTGTTGCTATCATTTTGAAGGCTACCGAAAAGGACGGAAATCTGTAAGTTGCTGTCAATAAAGCATTTACAAAGAGAGTGTCAAAGAGAAAGGTTCGAAGAGCGTATTGTACGGGGAGCTACAAGCGGAAGTCAAACAGTTTCACTACGAGGTCTTCTTTTTGAAGAGCACGGCGGCGTATCTACCAAAGCTTTCCGGTAGGCCGGTCCAGCCGTCGGTAGAAATGGAGAGCTTTAGCGGCTTTTTGACATATGGCGAAAACAGCACGGGCTTGCCACTGGTCAACCAGGGGGCCACGCGGAGACGGAGGTTTTTCGGTTGACCTTCGCCATAATAGACTACATGTGCCACAATGCCCCGAGGGTTTTCATAGACATCGACGAAAGTCAGCGGTTTTTTTTCGTCTGCGACTTGCAGTTCGGCCGCGAATGGTTGTTTGGCCAGTTTACGAACGGTGTTTACGATAGCTACGGCGCGGGAAGGCATGGATGCACGCATCCAACTCGGCTGCGAGGTTCGGGCCGGGCACTTGCTGAGGTATCGCACCCCGGGCTTCTTATGAAGATCGGCCAACGGCAGGCTTGCCCGCTGGCGGAAGTTTTCGTCGCATTCTCCGGAAAGTTCGGTAACAATCAGCCGGCATCCGCGTTTGACGGCGGCACGAATGGCTTGGCATTCCCTATCGCTCAGACATGTCTGGTTGGCCACAATCAACAGGTCTCGTGGTCCGAGTTCGCCCAGGTGCGGCTCCTTTGCGACACGATAAGCGATGC
>JAFGTN010000044.1 GCA_016934075.1 Pirellulales bacterium | reverse complement strand
GCGGGAGTTTGCGGTCAGCGTGGTGGATATCAATTTCGGTTGCCCTGCCCGGGCCGTTTCGCAGAAGGCCCGGAGCGGTTCGTACTTGTTGGAATATCCGGATCGTGTCGGAGCGATTGTACGGCGCGTGGTTGAGGCTTGCGCTCCCACGCCGGTGACGGCCAAGATCCGGTTGGGGCCGTCACGCGAGCGGATAACCGCCGGCGAGGTTTGTCTGGCGATAGAAGAAGCCGGCGCGGCGGCCGTAACCGTGCACGGTCGCACGGCAAAGGATATGTACAGTGGGCAGGCCGACTGGAATGCGGTTGCCGAGGTGAAGCAAAAACTGCAGCGAATCCCGGTGATCGGCAACGGAGATATCACCACCGTGCAAGAGGCACTACGGGCCTTTTCAAACTATGGTGTGGATGGAATCATGATCGGACGTGCGGCGTTGGGTCGTCCCTGGTTATTTTCGCAAATACAAGCGGCACTTGAGGGGAAAGCTATTCCGCTTGATCCGGTGCTTGCCGAACAGGAGCGGATTCTATTGGAACATTTCCGCTTGATCGTCGATCGTTTCGGCGAGCGACGGGGCACTATTCTAATGAGATCCTATGCTTGTTGCTATGCCAGAGGATTGCCCGGCGCGCGGCGTTTTCGCGCGAATGCAGCACGTGCAAAATCATCGGATGAATTTCAGTCGATTGTGCGACGCGATTTCCCCAAAACGACCGACCCAAAACACATGCGGCACGGCGAGCCGTAACGAGCCTAAGCATCTAGTGAATATTTTCCCCTAACCAGATGGGCGTATATGGGTAGATTCATAGTATTCCGATTATTTTTGGGGGGATTCCCGCGGAAATTGCTTGCAATTCCAACAAATGATGATATGCTCGGTTGCGCACTATTTGTGATAATACAGAGTTCCGTCTTGATATTGTGTGCCCATTTTCAGTTGATGTGATTGTTTTTCCGAAGTGAATTCACACGGCGAAACGCTGTCTCAATCGAGAATTGGTATAAGGTAGCTGTAGTGCGCCAATTCTCCAGTGGCCGATTCCGCCAAGATTAGATGTTACTTATCTTTAACACCATTTGCTAGGAGGTGTACTATGGATCGGGCTTTTGTAAGGGCTATTCTTTGTTGTGCAACAGCAGTATTTATCCTTGGCAATTGCGCATTTGCTCAGTGGGATGTGTACGCTTACTCTCAAGGATCCGGAAGTGTTCCTATTCCGGACGTTGACAAAAATCCGGCTAATGCACCACCGCCACCGCTGGTCGATAATTCTTGTTGGATGGCGGCAGCGTCGAACCTTCTTGCTGGAGCCGGATGGGGGCTTTCAACACAGACACCTCAGCAGAATGCGGATGCCATCTATGGGCACATGACCAGTCATTTCAACATCATTAATGGTGGATTCACTTACCGCGCGATTAATTGGTGGCTATATAACTACGGCTACAATCCGGACGACACCACCGGTTATTACAATCCGGGCAACATGTATAGTGATGTTACTTACGTTGAAAGGACGCTCACCGCGGGCGACTACGACTATTTATTGGGTGAACTGGCAAGTACACCCAACAACCAGTATGTGGCCGTTTCCTTTATACTGCCCGCGCCGGCGGAGTGTGGTCACGTGATGACGCTCGTCGGTGGAAATTACTCCACATCAGCAGGATCACAAACATCGGTGTGGCACGACAGTGATCAGGACGTGGGAGGCACAGATGACGATACTTATACTAATGTGTGGGGTGGAGGAGGTCCGACTGCCACGTGGTGGCTCGATTACGGCAATACTGGGCCCGGGGGTGACGACTGGCTGGCCGATGCCTATCACATGCTGTGTCCAGGACTCACCAAACCCCAGGATGCCATGGAGAATTACGATTGGGCTTACTACAGAGACCAGAACGCATCCGGTGATTGGTTCCTTAACTCCCGTGAGGCGGGCCTAAAGGCAGCGGATTTCGACGATCCGTACTGGTGGGATTCGAATACACTTGTAGTCGACAACGAACTGATACAGGACCAGAGAAAAAATGTGTATCTGCTGATCGACTATATAGATCAGGACAACAACAGCGATCCCGGTATTACGTTGATTTCTTCCGAGGATGAATTGACCGAGATTGCCCCCACGCTGATCGAGTATTCGGACGATTACGGCCAGATATTACTGACCTGGGAACTGGATCACCAGCCGGCTTGGGAGAAAATCATTTTCCCGGCCTCGAAATATCACGATCTATCGTTGGACGTGAAAGACTTTAATATAGCCACAATCTGCGTTCCTGAACCGTCGACGATGCTGATGCTGGCACTTGCGGTGATAGGATTTAATCTGGTATTCCGCCGCCGCGTTTAGTCGAGGAGAATCGATTACCCGGTTGGGGTGACTATAAGTCGCGAAAGCTGTCAATGAAGCGAGCAGCGATTTCGTAACACATTTCGCCCCAGCGGCGGCATCGGGTGACTTCCATAAAACACTCTTTGCAATCCTCGAAGATCGGTTCCACGGTTCTGGTGGGCAGGAGTACGCGCATCTGTTCCAGGGGGAAGAGCTGTTCGCTGTGAAGAAAGGCCAGTCCTCCGCGCGAAATATCCTTGGTGTATACACGGTGCCAGATTAGTTCGCGGTGCAAGGCGTGAAGCGATTGCCGGCACTGTAGTGCCGCGATGCTGTTGAAATGCCAACGTTTAAAGCGGCGCTTGTCGTTCGGTATTATGGGATTGGAGGCTTCGGACTCGAAAAAGTCCGCCATGAAAGAAGGTAGCATGATATCGCAGCGAAGATCATCAGCTAAGCCATCAGGCAGGGGATTTTCTTTAATGTCGTGTTCCAACATTTGACCATTTCCATGTCGAATGATGTTCCGGATTGTTTCTTGATAACGGCAAGGGCTTCGTCTGTCGACATTGCCGCTTTGTACGGGCGCTTAGAAGTAAGGGCGTGAAAAACGTCGGCAATTGAGCAGATACGAGCCCATGGATGAATTTCATTGCCTTTTATTCCAGTGGGATATCCGCTTCCGTCCACTCGCTCGTGATGCTCGTAGGTCATCATCATTTGACCCCAAGTCTGATCCTTTCGCAGTGCCAGTTCGCGAAATCCCATTGTGGGATGTTGTTGGATATGTTTTCGTTGTTCAGCAGTTAAGGGACTTGGCGAGTTAAGGACGGCAAGTTGTACGTGGCGTTTGCCTATATCATGAAGCAGTGCGCCCGCGGCGATGTATTTCAGTTCGGCGGTGTCGGTGATACCCAGACGGTCGGCCAACAGCAGGCAATAGGTAGCCACGTTGACGCTATGCGTGTAGGTGCCGTTGTCGAACTCCATGATGGCGAAGAGTTCGTCGACGATGAGATCATGCCGGCAAACCAATTCGCTGAGTTGGCAGGCAAATTTGTCGGAGAACCGTACCAGATCGTCCAGTTTGCCTCCGCGAAAGGCCTGAACGAAGACCGCCTCGTTTATTTTGAGGAGTTCTCTGTATCGTTCGTCCAGAGGTATTGATTCGTTTTGCAGAACTTCTTCATCGATTTGCCGGCGAAAGGCTTCTTCGTTCGACTTGGAGATATAGAGCGTGCGGATTCCTCGCTTGTGCAATCTCTCGAGATCGGCTTCTTCGAGCGGATGAGATCGGCGGCGATAGAGTACCGGGATACCGTTCTTCTCGCGCTGGATATAGATGTCGCACTGAAGATAGCTTGTGCGGAAAGAACTTAGGGGGATGGCCAGCAGGCTTTCATTGCTGTCGGCTACGGACATGTTGTCAATTGTGGCACTTGTTGACATCCGAAGTGATCCCCTTGTTCAGATCGGGACTCTTCGGGGGCAAGCATATGTCGTAAAAAGCCTCCCCCGCACTTGCCGACCGCTGCCCGTGCTCCTGCCTGGGATTCGGGCTGACGCGTATTGTCAAACAACTGACCGTAATGTTGTCTACATATATTCGCAATCCATTCCCAAGCGAGTTTTCAGTTCGTCGAACATTTCGGCGTATTGGTCGCTTGAGGAATGTACGTGTTCGGCCTCTGTGATGAATTTGATCTGTTCTTCCTGCCGGACTTCGCGCTGCTGGAATACTTCTTCGAAGGGTTCCTGGTTCTCGCCGTATACGATCAGCAACTTATGTTCGTCTAGTTGCACTTCCTGTGGTATGCCGGGATTCAACACGGCGATGCCCAGGCAGCCGTCGTTGATCAAGAGATCTTCATACTCCCAGAGGATACTCTTGAGGACGGGCATGTCGATATGTTCGCGGTACAGATCCGTGTGACCCGCCTGATCTCGGCTGTGACTGGTTTCCAGAACCACGTCGGCGACACTACCCAGCGGATCGAGTAGTTCCATGAATACATCGAAAAGTCGTTCGCGAGTAACGGCGCCCATCAGAACGGGTACGGTCGATTGAGTTTCATCGTCACGATAGGCATCGTGGCGGAAACCCTGGCAAGGAACGACCTGCAGATCGTACGAAGGACGGATTGCGTCTGTAAGCGTGAAATCGCCGTATCGGCATACTCCCAGATGTGCTTCGAGATCCTCTTCGGTGAGGTGCTCGAAGCTGCTGGTGCCGACGGGCATTGACCCATCGCGAAATACGTTGCGGAAAAATCTTTTTAGAAAGCCCATCGATGCTCTCAGTTGTTCTAATCCAAATTGATCTCGTATGTGAGGGCAACCACGGTTGTAACCGGGTGGTTCTCTATCAAACACTAGGTTACGACTTTGTGATTATGCTCACGCTTTTTATCACTTCAGCGTTGTTGACTTTTTCAAATCCCGTAAGAGCGGAATAATCGGATTATTCGCCATTACCATCCTTCTGGGTGGCCGCTCGTCGGTTCTGAACATTTTGTGTAATTTGGCACAGAGAGGATTCCTCTCGGTGCACACGTCTGTGTGAAGTTTAGCATCAGAAAAATGCCGAGGTGCGAGAAGCAGAAAGCTTTCTGGAATGTCTGCTTTGCGTTATGGGAATTTCTTCAGGTCACGGCGAGTTTTAGTGCATGACAAACGGGTTTGAGATTTCTCAGTAAAGTCTTGCATCCTAGACACATGGCTATTTGAGATACGTACATGAGAAAAGGAGGTTTGGACCGAATTTTGTACCTGGAGAGAGTGGGCTTCGTGAATGGGCTGTGTTGCCCGTGTATTGGGTTGTTGGTACATTGAGCGTGAGGAAGCTGGAAATTATATGATTTAGCCTGCTGAGGAGGAAAAAAGTGAGGAATACAGGGAGATTTGCCGGTTTCCTCGGTAGCAAACTGCCGCGGTTGATTTGGATTTTTCCGATATTTCTGGCGATCGGGGGGTGTGGTACTGGTGGGGATGGTGTCGTTAACGAGATGCCGGAAACCAAGGCGGTTGATGGTTCGGTTAGCGGTAGAAAAGAGAAGGAAAATCTCTCGCCGTTAGTCGAGATCTCACCGCCTTTGCCGGAGTTGAAGGATCGAACCACATGGGATACCTGCTGGATCGGCGGCAAGAAAATCGGGCATGTCAAAACCACGGTTTCGCGCGAGAATCGTAACGGGCAAGAGATTGTGACGGTCGATTCGCTCAACCGTCTCTCGGTACAGAGATTCGGCCAGTCAACCGAAATGACGATCCAGCTCATCAGTCATCAGACCAGTGACGGGCGTATGATGGATTTCGAGAGTAAGTTTGCCGGCGGTTCTCAGCCGACCGTGACCAAGGGGCGGGTAGAGGGGAATAAACTCGTTCTCGACGTGTCGACAAAAGGTCAGGTCACAACCACTTCGATTCCCTGGTCGAAAGACTATACGGGTCCGTTCGGTGTTGAGCAGATGCTCTTGGGTAATCCAATGAAGCCGGGCCAGCGACGGGCGATCAAGATCCTTATGCCGGTTGTTAACCAGGTTGTGACAACGAAACTGGTGGCTTGCGACTACGAACCGGTTGAACTTCGTTCTGGCACATACCGCCTTTTGCGTATAGAAACCGAGACTGTTTTGTCCAATTCGCCGCCGATGTTAGGGACGATCTGGACCGATCGCGGCGGCGACACCTTGAAAACATTCAGCCAGGCAATGCACCAGGAGATATTTCGGGCAACAAAAGCCGAGGCCCTGGACGAAACCGACATGGGGCATATCGACTTGGGCGACGATATGAAGATTGCCGTAGACCGTCCTTTGAAACCCGATGAAATCGACCGGCAGTGCCGCTATAAGATTACAATCGACGGCGGAGATCCGGCCGCCATGTTGGTAGAATCGGTATCGCAAGCAGTACGATCGCTGGGGCCAAACACGGCCGAGGTTACCGTGTATGCCCTGCGACCGGGCGACAAACGCGGGAATGAAAAATCGCCGGACGATCGTCCCGGTCGAGAAGATATCATGCCCAACAGTATTATCCAGAGCGATGATGCCAAAATTGTTGCCATGGCCAAGGAGGCTGCCGGAGATTTGAAAGATCCCTGGAAAATTGCCGTTGCCTTGGAGAAATTTGTAAAGAAGTACATCAATGAGAAGGATTTCACCACGGCCTTTGCCACGGCGGCCGAGGTTGCCCAGAGCCGGCAGGGCGATTGTACCGAGCACGCGGTTCTTTTGGCGGCGTTGGCGCGGGCTTGCGATATTCCGGCCCGAGGAGCCATGGGATTGATATATTTACTCGAAAATCAGGCATTTTTCTATCATATGTGGACCGAGGTGTACGTCGACAACCGCTGGATACCTCTGGATGCCACTATCGGCCGGGGCGGAACGGGGGCGGAACGTTTGAAATTGGCGCACAGCAATCTCAAAGGCGCTTCGGCCTATAGCAGTTTCCTGCCGGTTGCGCAGGTGATGGGCCGCATGAAAATCGAGGTACTCGACAGTAAAGACAAGATCGAAGAAGTGAAGAATCACAAGACGAAGGATCGGAAATGAAAATCTACACGCGCACCGGCGACAAGGGAGATACGGGGATGTGCGGGCCTGAAAGAATCAAAAAAGATTCTCTGCGCATGGAAGTATGCGGCACGCTCGACGAACTCAATGCCGTATTCGGCGTGTCCATTGCCGCCGGATTGGGTGATCGGATCATGCCGGTTATCGAGCGGATTCAAGCCGAGTTGTTCGAAATCGGCGCCGAGGTTGCCAGCATCGACCCGGTGGCTTTTGGAACAAGGCGGATTGGCGACAAAAACGTTGCCGCGCTGGAGGCCGATATCGATTGCTTCACCGCCGGCCTGGCCGAATTGCACGAGTTTATCTTGCCTGGCGGAAGTATGGCAGCCGCGCAATTGCACGTAGCCCGAACCGTCTGCCGCAGAGCCGAACGGCGTCTTGTCACGCTTATGGAAGAGGAAAAAACCGACATCTCACCAAAATTGCTGGTGTACCTCAATCGTCTCAGCGATCTGCTTTTCGTTTTGGCAAGGGCCGAGAACGCCCAATCCGGTCAGTCGGACCGATTGCGTCCCAATTAGTAGACGCTTTCTGTGTTATCCATTAGTGTCTTTCAACTTATAAACCCGCAACATGTTCGGTTTGGGTATTTTGCCTTTATACGGACGATCGCGATTTGGGGGCAGGGTTTCCCAACGGATGATGTAGCGGGTGTCGGGTTGAGGTGCTTTACCGATGTCCCCGGCCGTGAGAACTTTAATGTCGGGATGCCGGGATTCGGGCTTGTGGATTTCTCGCGGTGTGTGGTTCAGGCCCGCGGCGCGGGCGATGGGTTTGAGATTGACCGGGTCCAGTCGCCAGTTGCCCGATTTTTCTTTGGGATTGCGAAAGGATTGCACCAGATTGCCGTCGGAGTCGAGTTGGACCGGGCTGAGCCTGACCTGGAACCCGATCGATCCGCCGCCGCTAAACGGCCAGCGTGAATTCCAGTCGGTCGTCTGATAGATTTTCCAGCCGGAGTTCTCGCGACGGGCGTTGTAAATTTGCAAATTGCCTTCGGCGTCATACTTGTGGTAGCCGATCGTGACGCGGTCTTGCGCATCGAAACCGATCTTGGTGTTGCCGTTGAGCAGCCCACCGCCGGGTGGAACCGGGTCGATGATCTCGGCGTTTTCGATCGTGATCGGTAGCTCGATCCGGCTGCCGTCGCTTTTTTCCCAATTGATCAGGTCCTTGCTGCGGACGTAGCTGAGGTGGTGGTTGGTGCTGCAGTCGGGCGTGTCGCGCCATACCCAACAGATGTGGTACATTCCTTTCTTGTCTTGTACCGGACCGACGAAATATGCGTTTCGCCGTCCCTGCCCGTCGAACAAAGGCTTGTCGAACAAACGCTTCCATTTACGGGTTTTTGGATCATAGATATTGAAGTAGCGGCTGCCGTTTCCGCTTGAGCCGCTACGATAGACGAAGATCAACTTGTCCCCGGGGCCGCGAATGAAACGAGGATAGGTGCAACGTTTCTCTTCCTTGCCGACCATGGCCGGGATTTTTTCGAAGCTGGCGATGTCCAGCGGTTTGGCGGTGCGGAAGTATATGAGCGGGACACAGTGCATATTGCCGCTGAGGTGGAGGCACTCGTTGGCGTCAACCGCCATGGTGATGTAGTTGTGGCTGTCCCAGCCGACTTGCGACGGCAGTCGCTCGATTTGCCATTTGTCTTCGTCGAGCTCGCGGGCGGCAACGCACATCCGGCGTTTGGCGTCGTAAAAAGCCACGAATTGCCGATTGCCGTGTGTCAGTAGTGCAAATCGAACCGGGTGTCCGGACCAGACGGGCGCGATTTCGCTGACCTCTTCGACCGTGGTTGCCGAGAAGGCAGGATTGATGATGGTAGTGTAACAGATGATAGCGCAGAAAAGGGCATGAGTTTTTAGCAAGAGATACTCCAGTATGCAGGGGATGCATGGCGGGACGGTTGTTTGGTTTTGAGTTCAAAGTGTATTTTCGCTAAATGCTATGGGTACGTCAAGCGAGTTGGTGTTATGTAGACATATTGAAAAATGGGTTCTTCACGGAATTTAGTGGGCAAAATGGTTTTGTCGTGCTCCGCACGAAGGTTTTACAGGCATGAGCTAACAAAAGTATGAAAAAGAAACTCCTCGGACCATATAATATCCAAGGAGCCTTGACAGAATATACTTCCGTCAGCATCCGGTTATTCCTTGGTAGGTTGCTCCTCAGCCACCGCACCCCGCTGCGCGGTGAGATGTTTGCAAAGGAATTCGTTTGTGGGAAGTTTCTTGGAAGCGGTGCCTACCTACGCTTCACCAGACCATGGCATTGCCACCCTAAAGTTTGACTTGAGTCAATATGCTTTTGTCAGCCCATGCCTAAAAACCTCTTGCCGAAGGCAAGTTGATATTATTTTCACCCACAAAATTTCGTGAAGAGCCGAAAAAGACTTGCCGCAAGGTGTACGACCATTTTGACCGTGTTACAAAATAGGTTATGCATGTGACCGTGCTTACCGATGGCTATCCTTTCTGAGTGAGATGCAGCATGATACAGAATGCGATAAACAATATTTTAACTAAATAATATCACGATAAACATTGGTGTCTTGGAGTGGATTATTAACGGGCTGGTTTTCTGTGGAAACGATATTCTGACACGGGGCTTGTTAAGGACATGGAAATCAAGAGAAAACCAGTTTTCTCCTCACTTGCGCTTCGGGTTAGTGAGGGCTGTCGTTATGGTCGTATTGGGGGTCGAGTTCCGGCCCGGTTGACTGTCGGGGTGCGGTCGCGATACACTAAGGCGTTTGGAATTTCTTTGTAAAGCGGATTGCGTGGGCAGTTTGTCCGGGGCTAAAAATCTATTTGAATAGAGGTTCGGTTCGGTGCCAGTAACATGCGTTGTAGGGCTCCAGTGGGGCGACGAGGCTAAAGGAAAGATTGTCGATCTCTTAACCGAGCAGCACGATATTGTGGTTCGCTATCAGGGTGGATCGAACGCGGGCCATACGGTTGTCTTCGAGGGGGAGAGCTACAAGCTGTCGCTTGTACCCAGCGGTATTTTTCGCCCCGATGTGCAATGCGTCGTAGCCGGCGGAGTAGTCATGAATCCACAGAGTCTATTGGGTGAGATTGACGGTTTGACCGAACGTGGCATCAAGGTCTCTGATAATCTTATGGTCTCGGACCGTGCGCATGTAGTTTTCCCCTGGCATATGGAAGAAGACCGCCTGATTGAATCGCGAAAAACCGGCGAAGAGGCCATCGGCACTACGTTGCGGGGCATCGGCCCATGCTATCGAGACAAGGTGGGCCGTTCATTTGCCGTTCGTATGGGAGACATGTATCGCCCGGGTTTCGAGCAGCACATCAAGGATATCGTCGAAGCCAAGCGACAAATTCTGGCCGGGCTTGGCGGTGGCGGCGCGGACGATATGAAACTCGATGCCGATGCCATCTATAAGGAATACAGCGGCTACGCCCACCGGCTCAAACCGTATGTGACCGATACCACGGCTTACTTGCTCAACGCGGTAGAGGCCGACAAGAGGATCCTTTTCGAAGGCGCTCAGGGCGCGTTGCTGGACATTGACCATGGAACTTTTCCCTACGTCACCAGCAGCAACAGTTCGGGTGTGGGCGTTTCGAGCGGCTCCGGAGTTCCCGGCCGTTATTTGACGAAGGTGGTTGGAATCCTCAAGGCCTATACGACTCGCGTCGGCGGCGGTCCTTTTCCCACCGAGCAGGACAACGAGATCGGTCAGCACATTCGTGACAAGGGCAACGAGTACGGCACGGTCACGAAGCGTCCGCGACGGTGCGGTTGGTTCGACGCGGTTGCCGCTCGCTATACGGCACGGCTCAGTGGCGTGGACGTGCTTTCAGTGATGCTCTTGGACGTGCTCAGCGAACTGCCCGAGATCAAGGTCTGCACGGCTTATGAAATCGACGGTAAGCGAGTGACGGATTTCCCCAGCCACGTGGACGATCTGCGTCGTGTGGTGCCTGTCTACGAAACCTTGCCCGGCTGGCAGAAAGATATCACGGGCGTTCGCAAGATGGCCGATTTACCCCAACTAGCTTGCGACTATCTGCAGGAGATTTCTCGGGTGGTCGGCAGGCCAGTTGCCATCGCCTCGGTCGGCCCGGACCGTACTCAGACTATTATGGCGGAATAGAGGGTAGAAGACAGAGGATAGAGGACAGGAACCGTGGAAGAATTTGCTGGAGTGCCAAAAGAGAGTTACCCGCGGCATATTGCGGTGATAATGGACGGCAACGGCCGTTGGGCTCAGCGGCAGGGGCTGCCGCGGAT
>JAFGTN010000446.1 GCA_016934075.1 Pirellulales bacterium | reverse complement strand
TCAGTTGGTAGAGCGCGTCCTTGGTAAGGACGAGGTCATGGGTCCGAATCCCATCAGCAGCTCTTGTTTTCCGGATCAACCATTTTTATCGTCCGTAAATAACAACAACCTACCCGTTTGATTTTTTTCGCAGGGAGTTAACATGGCCAAGGAAGTATTTGAACGAACCAAGACCCACGTAAACGTGGGTACCATTGGCCACATTGACCACGGCAAGACTACCTTGACCGGGGCGATTTTGGCCGTTCAAGGAGCGAAAGGGCTCGCTAAATTCAAATCTTATGCTGACATCGCAAAAGGCGGTACTGTACGTGACCAGACGAAGACGGTTACGATCGCCGTGGCTCACGTCGAGTATGAGACGGAGAATCGTCACTACGCACACATCGACTGCCCCGGGCACGCCGACTTTATCAAGAACATGATCACTGGTGCCGCCCAAATGGACGGTGCGATTTTGGTCGTGTCGGCCGCCGACGGCCCAATGCCGCAAACCCGCGAGCACGTGCTTTTGGCGCGTCAGGTGAACGTGCCGGCATTGGTGGTTTTTCTCAACAAGGTCGACCTGGTCGACGACGACGAATTGCTCGAGTTAGTCGAGTTGGAACTGCGCGAATTGCTGAGCGACTACGGTTTTCCGGGCGATGATATACCGATCATTCGTGGCGACTCGCTTTCGGCTTACAACAATCCCGAAGATCCGGAAAAGAGCAAGTGTATCTCGGATCTGATGGACGCCATCGACGAGCATATCCCCACGCCTCCGCGTGAAACCGACAAGCCGTTCCTGATGGCCGTCGAAGACGTGTTTTCGATCGAAGGTCGTGGTACCGTGGCCACCGGTCGTATCGAGCGCGGCATGATCAAGATCAGCGAAGAAGTCGAAATCGTCGGTCTGGCTGCCGAGCCCCGCAAAGTCGTTTGCACGGGTGTCGAAATGTTCAACAAGACTCTGGAAACGGGTGAAGCCGGCGACAACGTCGGTCTTCTGTTGCGTGGTATCAAGCGTGACGAGATCCAGCGTGGTCAGGTTTTGGCCAAGCCGGGGTCGATCACCCCACACACCAAGTTTGAGGCCGAGATCTACGTGCTTTCGAAGGACGAAGGTGGACGTCACACGCCGTTCTTCAGCGGCTATCGCCCGCAGTTCTACTTCCGCACGACGGACGTGACCGGAACGGCCAACTTGATCGGCGACGCCGAGATGTGCATGCCAGGTGACCATGTTAAGATTTCCGTGGAACTGATTACGCCGATCGCCATGGGTGAAAACGCCCGCTTCGCCATTCGCGAAGGTGGTCGCACCGTCGGTTCCGGTGTTGTATCGAAGGTCATTGAATAATTTGTAGGAGGGTGTCGAGTTTCGTTTTTCCGAGAGGGTAAAGACCGAAAACTCGACGGCACCACCGATGCCTAACTCACGCCCAAGGCGTTGCATTAAACGTCTTGGGCTGTTGGGCGTAACAGAGGACAGTGTTGTAATCGAAAGACCATACCCAGGGGTGTAGCTCAATTGGTAGAGCACTGGTCTCCAAAACCAGCGGTTGAGAGTTCAAGTCCCTCCGCCCCTGCATTTTATATAGCGTATTAACCTGAGTGGACTCCCCAGTAGCAAGCATTCGCCTCCAATAATCGCGAATCTAGCAAGGAAAAATCCTCCAGTGGCAGAGTATCTCCAAGAACTATTTCATGTCGGTATTTACAAACGATCCCAAGGGCGAGTTGCGCGACAAGTGACATTCGCCACGCTGGTGATCGTTTTCGGATACGGTCTGTGGCGACTCAGCGATGTGTTGATGGACTACGGTCATTTAATGCAGTTTGCGTTGCCGGGCGTGTTGCTTCTGTTGTGTTTGTGGGTGACATACCGGCTGGTGAATGTGCCCAGTTTCGCTGACTTCCTGATTGCGGTCGAGGCCGAGATGAACAAAGTCTCCTGGCCCACGCGGCAGGAGTTGTTCCGCGGATCGGCCGTAGTTTTGATAACCATCATACTGCTGGCGGCTTTATTGTTTGCATTCGACATGTTTTGGAACAAGCTCTTCACTCAGATGGGCATCCTTTGATCGGAAGTGAATTCACAGCTTCGAAATAGGCATCCCAAGGTCGGACATTATTGCTACTCGAACAGTTGCAAAACTGATTAACAGGAAACATCAACCGTGACGGACCAATCGAACAACCCGATCGAGCAACCGCCCGAGCAGCCTCAGCACGAGGCGGCCGTGGAGCGTATCGACGCGGATAGTATCGATATGGAGAATAATCCCGTGGAAGATGCGAACCTACAGAAAACGGATCCCGAGCAGGAAAACGATACGCCCGTCGATACATCCGTATCGGAAAGCCCCGTATCGGAAAGCCCCGTACCGGAAGCCCAGGAGTTGCAGGAACCTGTATCGGAACACCCTTTACCGGAAACCTTGGAGCCAAAAGACGACACGTCACTAGACGACACGTCACAAGACGACACGTCACAAGACGACACGTCACAAGACGACACTACTCCGGAGGTAGCCGTCGAGCAAGAGGTTGAAGTCGATCCGCTAGCCGGCACGCCGGGAGCAGTTGCTTCGCAGGAGGGCACCGAACAAATGCAATGGTACATCCTCAAGGTGCAAAGCAATCGTGAGGATTCCATTCGCGAAGGTTTGCAGCGGCGCGTGGCGATTGCGGGTCTCGACCGGTACTTCGGCAACATAATCGTTCCAATCGAAAAAGTCACTGAGGTTAAAGGCGGCAAAAAACGCATAGTCAAGCGGAAACTCTACCCGGGCTACCTTGTCGTACAGATGGAAATTAACGAAGATACGTGGTTCCTGGTTCGCGAGACACCGGGGATTGGGGACTTCACCGGCGCGGCTGGCAAACCCACGCCGATGCTACCGCATGAAGTTTCGCGTATCGTATCCACCCAGGAAGAAAAGACCGACCAGGCGCCGAAACTGAAGATCGCTTTCAAACTCGGCGACCGGGTGAAGATCAACGAAGGAACGTTCGAGAACATCGAGGGTGAGGTGGACACGATAGACGAGACCAGTGGGCGCGTAACCGTGATGATAAACATCTTCGGTCGCAGCACGCCGGTTGAACTGGAATATTGGCAAATCGAAGCGCTTTAGCGGCGCTGTAAAAACAATTTGTGGTGCGGGTTTCCAGCCTGCTGCTCCTGGCAGCCAAGATTATCGCAACACAAATAAAATCGAACGAAACAAACAAGTCATGGCGAAACAACTCGAAGGCGAAGTGAAATTCCAAGTACCCGGCGGCCAAGCCACGCCGGCACCTCCGGTGGGTACCTCCCTGGGGCGTTTTGGAATCAACCTTGGACAGTTTGTCCAGCAATTTAACGATCGCACCAAGGATGCCGGCGGGATACCGATTCCGGTGGTAGTGCGGGTATACAACGACCGATCATTTGATTTCGTCACGAAAAGCCCTCCGGCGGCCGCGCTGTTGAAACAAGCAGCGGGCATCGCCAAAGGCTCGGGCGTACCGAACAAGGACAAAGTGGGCACCGTCACGATCGCCCAGATCGACGAGATTGTGAAGACGAAGCAGGCCGACCTCAATGCACGCAGCGTGGAGCAGGCCCGCAAGTTGATCGAAGGCACCGCCCGCAGCATGGGCTTGGAAGTCGCGGCGGAGTAGCAAGATAATATACAAGAGCCGGCGGCACGGACGAACGGCCTGAAAACAGAGCACGGACGAATACAGTAAGAACAAGCGGATCACGGAAAGTCGATATCGCACGATGGCTAAACAATCAAAACGTTTTCGAAGCATGGCCGAGAAGGTCAAAGAGAAGCCGGAAGTTTCGCTCGACGAGGCGGTGGCCTTATTGAAAACGTTCAATACCACCAAATTTGATCAGTCGGTCGAAATACACATGCGGCTGGGGATCGACAACAAGCAAGCGGACCAGATCGTCCGCGGTTCGATCGTACTGCCTCACGGGATCGGTCGTTCATTGCGAGTAATCGTTTTCGCCAAGGGCGACAAGATTAACGAGGCCACGGAGGCCGGCGCCGACGAGGCGGGCGGTCCCGAACTGGCAACCAAGATCAAGGATGGTTGGACGGACTTCGATGTCTGTATCGCCACGCCGGACATGATGGGTGTGGTCGGCCCCTTGGGACGAGTGCTCGGTCCGCGCGGCCTGATGCCTTCTCCGCGAGCCGGTACGGTAACGCCCGATGTCGCTCAGACGGTTAAGGAATATAAGGCCGGTAAGGTAGAGTTCCGCAACGACAGCGGCGGCAACGTCCACGCGGTCGTGGGCAAATTGAGTTTCGACGCCCCAAAATTGGTGGAGAACATTCAAGCCTTCATCGATTTGGTAATGGGTATGAAACCGCTGGCCGTGAAGGGACAGTACCTCAAGGGAATTACAATCACTGCGACCATGAGCCCAGGTATCAAGGTAGCCGCCTAGGGATCCACCGGTCGCATTATTACGAATAGATAAAAAAGTTTAACGCGTGTACGGCCCGCTTGTTTTTCAAGGGGCGACACTAGCAAGGCGTCAACAATGAGCAAGTACGTCAAGAACCTGGTAACCGATCACCTCCGCGAGTGCCTCGATGGAGTGAACGACGCACTATTGGTAAACGTGATAGGCATGGACGCCAATGCCAACAATCGGTTGCGTGGTGCATTGGAAGCAAAAAACATCAACCTCTTGGTTGTTAAGAACAGCCTGGCGGCACGCGCCACGGCCTATACGCCCTTGGGTGCCATGTTCGAGGGCTTGACCGGCACGGCGGCCGTTTGCTGGGGGGGCGAGGACATCGTCAGCCTGGCCAAGGAAGTCACGGCCTTGTCGCAAGAAGCCGAGTATGAACCGTTCGAGCCTCGTGGCGGAGTGATGGACGGCGATAGGCTGGACGCCAAGCAGGTGGTAGAAGTCAGCAAGTGGCCCAACCGCGAGGGGCAATTGAGCATCCTCATGGGCCAAATCCTGAGCCCAGGAGCGAATTTGGTGTCTCAATTGACATCGCCCGCAGGCGCCCTGGCAAGTCAAGTGGCCCAAAAGGCCGAAGGTGCGGAGGAAGCGGATTCCACCGAAAATTAGGCGAGGACGGCCACAACTTCCGGTTTTACACCGGTTTTGGGAAACACAAACAAATCAAAGATATGTAACGGCGTTTTACCGGGGGGCGGACTCAGGCCCTCCGGGAGCCAGAACGACGAGAAAGGACAAATTGCCCGATGTCGACTGATGAAGCGGTCCGCGAGTTTTCCGCGGAAGCCAAGGAACTTGGCGACAAGATTTCAACTCTGACGCTCAAGGAAGCCAAAGAGCTTAGCGATTACTTAGAAGCAGAATATGGAATTAAGCCGGCCGCCGGTGGTGGCGCTGTTGTCATGGCCGCCGCGGACGGCGGTGGCGGAGCAGCAGAAGCCGAAGAGAAAACAGAATTCGACGTAATCCTTGAAGGATTCGGCGAAAAGAAGATTGGCGTGATCAAGGTCGTGCGTGCCTCCACTGGTCTGGGACTGAAAGAAGCCAAGGATCTCGTGGAAGGCGTGCCGGCGAAGGTCAAAGAAGGCCTTTCCAAGGAAGACGCCGAGAAATTCAAAATGGAACTGGAAGAAGCCGGCGCGACCGTGTCTATCAAATAGGCACTGTAAACATCGAGTATTCGCTCGGTTCGACCGGCTTGGAGATCGGTGCAATGTCACCCATTGCGGATACCGATCGCTGCGGCCGTCGCGGGCCAAGACGATACTTGTTGGAGTCAACCGTTAATTCTTCCTCGCAATCGCTTTCGCCGAGGCAAGACAGAATCGTGCGCGAGCAGAAATTCCTTGATCAACCTATTTCCCGAAACTCATACGAGTCTCGGCCGGTGAAGGTACGCGCCCGTCTCGGACGGGCTTACAGGCACCCACGGGCCGAAAGGCATCCTGGTCCGCCGAGCATTCATGCTGCGGCGGGCATCGCGGGTTCGACGGGCATCATTGACCCATTTGCGGTATTTCGTAATCCACCGACTCGATTAGGAGGGTGACACTTCATGGCCACCACCGCACAACGACGTTTGCAAACAAAAGAAGTTCGTCGCTTCGGGAGCCTCCGACCTCCCCATATAACTCCGGACTTGACGCAGATTCAAACTGCCAGCTACGATGAATTTCTTCAGTTCGACGTGCCTTGGCAAAAGCGCGAAGATAAGGGGATCGAGGGCGTACTGCGCGAGATTTTTCCCATCGAGAGCTACGATAAGTCGTTGCGACTGGAATATGTACGCTACGAACTGGGTAAACCTCGATACGAGCCCGACGAATGCAGGCAACTGCGCCTGACATATGGACGACCTTTCAAGGTCTGGTTGCGTTTGACCAAAGAGCAACCGGTAGAGGAAGAGGTATATTTGGGTGACGTGCCGATCATGATCGGCGGCGGTGAATTCATCATTAATGGTGCCGAGCGTGTAGTAGTCAGCCAGTTGCACCGTTCACCCGGCGTGGACTTCGTGGTCGACATCGAGGCCGGCGAGCGGCGCCTACACAGTTGCCGCATCATTCCCGAACGCGGTAGCTGGATCGAATTGAACGTTACGCGAAAAGAAAGCCTGACGGTCCGTATCGACCAGAGCGGCAAGTTTTCGGCCATGACGCTGTTACGTGCCATGGATCCCAAATACAGCTCGGATGCCGAGTTGCTGAAGCTCTTCTATGAAACCCGCGTGGAGAAAATTACCGACGGTAGAAGCGCTGCCAAGATCGAGGGTAAGATGGCCGTATCGGATATCATTTATCCGTCTACAAGCGAACGTGCCGGCGAAATCATCGTGGAGTGCGCGCAGAAGATCAGCAAAAGCGCGGCTGAAACCATCTGCACTTCCGGCTTGAAGGAAGTGGAGGTGATGGACGACCAGAAGAACTCTCTAATGCTCAACGCCTTGGCCGACGACACCACGGCTTCGCACGAAGAGGCTCTGTTGCGGATCTACCAGCGACTGCGACCGGGTAACCCTCCACAGCTTGGTAAAGCTCAAGCCCTCTTCCACGAGAAGTTCTACGACACGAACCGATACCGCCTGGGGCGCGTAGGACGTTTCCGCATAAACCGCAAGTTCGGTCTTAACGTTCCAGAGACCGAGATGACACTTCGCGCCGAAGACTTGATCGCCGCGATGAATTATATTTTGCGTTTGCGCGGCAACGATCCGGAAGTCGAGATCGACGATATCGACCATCTTGGCAACCGCCGTCTGCGTACGATCGACGAACTTGCTTGCGACGAGTTGCGCAAGGGCTTTTTGAAGCTTCGCCGCACTGTGCAGGAGCGGATGAGTCTGAAGGATGTCGAGGACATGACCCCGCGGAGCCTGGTGAATCCCAAGAGCATTTCGGCGGCGATCGAGTACTTCTTCGGCCGCGGTGAGCTTTCGCAGGTAGTTGACCAGACTAACCCGCTTTCGATGCTTACCCACGAACGACGGCTTTCGGCTTTGGGACCGGGGGGATTGAACCGAAAACGGGCGGGTTTCGAAGTCCGCGACGTTCACATCTCGCACTACGGTCGAATCTGTCCGATTGAGACACCGGAAGGTACTAACATCGGTTTGATTTCCAGTTTGGCCATCTATGCCAGCGTGGACGACTACGGCTTTTTGGTCACGCCTTATCAGAAAGTCGAAAACGGCAAGTTGATCGATAAGATCGAATGGCTCCGCGCCGACCAGGAACACGAAGCTCGCTTGGCGCCGGCCGACGTGGTCTTAAAAGACGGCCAGATCCTGGAAGATAATATCGTGGCGCGTTATCTGGGAGAGTATGAGTTGACGCCCAGTAATCAGGTCGAATACATGGACGTTGCGCCTGGTCAGATGATCGGCGTTTCGGCCGGTTTGATTCCGTTTTTGGAGCACGATGACGCCAACCGGGCCTTGATGGGTTCGAACATGCAACGTCAGGCGGTCCCGCTTTTAGTTGCCGAGCCGCCCATCGTGGGCACGGGTATGGAACGTGATACGGCTATCAATTCCAGCATGCTGGTGCGAGCCAAGCGAGCCGGTACGGTGACCAGTGTCGACGCCCGCCATATTGAGATCGGCGCCGACGTTTACAAACTGCGTAAGTTCGTGGGTCTCAACGAACGTACTTGCCAGAACCAGAAGCCCATCGTCGAGTTGGGACAGAAAGTCGCGAAGGGCGATGTTATTGCCGACGGCGCCGCGACACATCAGGGTGAGCTTGCCCTTGGTCGCAACGTGTTGGTGGCCTTCATGGCCTGGGATGGCTTCAATTTCGAGGATGCCATCATCATCAGCGAAGAACTGGTGCAGAACGATACCTATACTTCGATCCACATCGAGGCTTTCGATATCGAGATTCGCGAGACTAAGTTGGGGCGCGAGGAATTCACTCGCGACATTCCCAACGTCAGCGAGAAGGCGCTAAAGAATCTTGACGAAAACGGCATTATCCGCGTGGGCACTTATGTGCGTCCGGGCGATGTGCTGGTCGGCAAGGTTTCGCCCAAATCGAAAACCGAACTGACTCCGGAAGAAAAACTGCTGCACGCCATTTTCGGCCGCGCGGGCGAGGACGTGAAGAACGACTCGCTGGAAGTTCCCTCGGGTATCGAGGGTATCGTCATCGATACCCAGAAGTTCTCCCGCCGCATGAGCCTTTCGGAGGAAGAACGCAAGGAGTTCGAGGATTCGCTCAAAGAAACCGAGGCCGAGGGCAACGCCGCCATCGCCACGGCGTTCGGCGAACTAGTGGGCCAGATCGAGTCGGTCTTGAACAAGAAGCTTACCGACGAAGACAACAACCCGTTGGTGGAAGGCCAGGAGCATCGCTACGTGGCCGAACAGGCTCAGCGTTTCCAGATCGACACATTGGATATCCGCAGTCCGCAGCGCAAGGCCGAAGTCGAGAGTATCTACCAGAACGTGTGGCCGGCCGTGGAAGCCGCCATCGACGCCCGCGACCGCAAGCTCAATTCGATGAAGCGCGGTGACGAACTCCGTAGCGGTGTCTTGCAGATGGTCAAGGTTTACATTGCCGCCAAGCGAGTGATTTCGGTAGGCGACAAAATGGCCGGTAGGCACGGTAACAAGGGTGTTATCGCCAAGATCCTTCCTAAGGAAGACATGCCTTATTTGCCCGACGGAACGCCGGTGCAAATCGTGTTGAATCCCTTGGGTGTTCCCAGCCGTATGAATGTGGGACAGATTTTGGAAACGCACCTTGGTTGGGCCGGAGCCATCTTGGGATTCCAGGCGATTACACCGGTTTTCGACGGGGCTAACGAAGAGGCCATCCATGACGTATTGCAGGAAGCAGGACTGCCCAAGCACGGCAAGATCCAGCTCCTGGACGGTCGCACGGGAATGCCTTTCGAACAGGAAACCACCGTCGGCTACATGTACATGCTGAAGTTGCATCACTTGGTAGACGACAAAGTCCATGCCCGAAGCACGGGTCCTTACTCCTTGATCACGCAACAACCGCTGGGCGGAAAAGCTCGTTTCGGCGGCCAGCGTTTCGGGGAGATGGAAGTGTGGGCATTGGAGGCTTATGGAGCGGCATATGTTCTTCAAGAGTTGCTTACGGTGAAGAGCGACGACGTGGAAGGCCGTACGAAAATTTATGAATCGATGGTCAAGGGCGAAAACACACTGGAAGCCGGTACGCCGGCCAGTTTTGACGTTTTGACCAACGAGATCCGCGGATTGGGTCTCAACATGCAATTGGAAAAGGGGCACTAGAACGGTAACTTTTCGCATGATGAGTACTTGTAATCTCCTATCGTTTTTTTTACATCTGATCGAAAACCTTTCTCCAAACAAGGAGTGCCAGCAGTGAGTATTGGCGAAACCACCTACGATCGGATCAACGATTATGCTTCGGTAAAAATCAGTCTCGCGCGACCGCACGATATTCGTAGCTGGTCCTTCGGCGAGGTGAAGAAACCGGAGACGATCAACTACCGTACGTATCGTCCCGAGAAGGACGGACTCTTCTGTGAACGCATTTTCGGTCCCGAAAAGGACTGGGAATGTTCTTGCGGAAAATATCGCGGCATGAAATACAAGGGTATGATCTGCGACCGCTGTGGCGTGAAGATTACCCATAGCCGCGTTCGTCGTAAGCGAATGGGCCATATCGAATTGGCCGCTCCGGCGGTGCACATCTGGTTCTTCAAAGCCATGCCCAGCCGTTTGGGCAACCTGTTGAACATGAAGACAACCAGCCTGGAAAAGGTGGTTTACTTCCAAGATTATGTGGTCACCGATCCGGGCGACTCGCCGCTGGAAAAGCAGCAACTGTTGACCGAAGACGAATACCGCGCGGCCCGCGAGGAATATCCCCAGTCGAATTTCAAAGCCGATATGGGCGCCGAAGCCATTCGCAAGCTGCTTACGAATTTGGATCTGGTGACGCTTTCCAAAGAGCTGCGTAAGGATCTCCTGGAGACGGGCTCGAAGCAGAAGAAGAAGGATCTCACCAACCGGTTGAAGATCGTGGAATCGATTTGTCACAGCGATAACAAGCCCGAGTGGATGGTGTTGGATGTAATTCCCGTCATCCCGCCGGATTTGCGTCCGCTCGTATTATTGGACTCGGGCAACTTCGCCACCAGCGACTTGAACGACCTGTACCGAAGAATCATCAACCGCAACAACCGCTTGAAGAAACTGGTCGACCTCAACGCGCCGGAAGTTATCATCCGCAACGAGAAGCGGATGTTGCAGCAATCTGTTGACGCCCTGTTCGACAACAACCGTTGCAAGCGTCCCGTGCTGGGCAGTAGCAACCGCCCGCTGAAGTCGTTGACCGACATGATAAAAGGTAAACAGGGACGCTTCCGCGAAAACCTGTTAGGTAAACGTGTCGACTATTCTGCGCGAAGCGTGATCGTTGTGGGGCCTTCGTTGCGACTTCACCAATGCGGTTTGCCGAAGAAGATCGCCTTGGAGTTGTACCAGCCGTTCATTATCCGCCGCCTGAAGGAATTGGGGCATGCGGATACGATCAAGAGCGCCAAGAAAATGCTCGAACGGAAGGACGAGGAGGTTTGGGATATCCTCGAAGAGGTGATCCACAACCGTCCAGTGTTGCTCAACCGCGCACCGACCTTGCACCGCATGGGCATACAGGCCTTCGAGCCGATCCTGGTGGAAGGCAACGCCATCAAGCTTCATCCGCTGGTGTGCAAAGGCTTCAACGCCGACTTCGATGGTGACCAGATGGCGGTGCACCTGCCGTTGTCGATCGAGGCCCAGGTCGAGGCCCACACGTTGATGCTTTCGACGAACAACATTTTCAGCCCATCCAACGGCGCGCCGATTATCAGCCCGTCGCAGGACGTGGTGATGGGTTGCTACTATCTGACAATGGCCGTGCCCGACCGTAAGGGTGAGGGTATGATATTCTCGTCGGAAGACGAGGTGCATCTGGCTTATTCACTGGGCGTACTTGATACGCACTCGATGATCAAGGTCCGCTTGCAGTCTGAGCGCGAGGTGAAGAGTGATCGCCCGACGACTCCCGGCGAACTGCTCACTACAACCGTGGGGCGTGTTGTTTTCAACGGTATGTTGCCTGCCGGCATGCCCTTCTACAATATCCCCATGCGAAGTGGCAATCTGGCTAGCGTGATTTCCGACTGCTATCAGATCCTTGGCCGCAGCGCCACGATCGATCTGTTGGACGACATGAACCAGTTGGGTTTCCGCGAAAGTACCCGTAGTGGCCTTTCTTTCGCCACCGACGACCTGATTACGCCCGAAAGCAAGGGTAAGATCGTTGGCAGCGCCGAGAAGGCGGTGTTGAAGATCATGAAGCTCTATCAGAAGGGTGTGATTACCGAGGGTGAGCGTTACAATCAGGTGCTCGACGCCTGGACGCATGCCCGCGAACGGATCACCAGTGAGATGATGTCTGTGTTGGAAAACGACCGTCGCTGGCCCGGTTATATCAATCCCATCTTTCTTATGGCGCACTCGGGTGCTCGAGGTGGAGTGGAGCAGATCCGTCAGCTTGCCGGTATGCGAGGTTTGATGGCCAAGCCGTCGGGTAAGATTATCGAAACGCCAATTAAGGCCAACTTCCGCGAAGGTCTTAACGTGCTGGAATACTTCAGTTCGACGCATGGTGCCCGTAAAGGTCTGGCCGACACGGCCTTGAAGACGGCCGACTCGGGTTACCTTACGCGTAAGCTGGCCGACGTGGCGCAAAACGTTGTGGTCACATGTCACGACTGCGGAACGACGCAGGGTATTACCAAGGGCGTAATCTATCGTGGCGAAAAGGTCGAGGTGGGCCTGGCGGATTCGATCCGTGGTCGTGTCAGCCGTGCAAATATCGTCAACCCCATTACCGACGAGGTGATTGTCCGCGAGGACGAAATGATCACTCGCGAGATCGCCGCCAAGATCGAAGAGATGGGGCTGGAAAAGATCCAAGTCCGCAGCCCCATGACCTGCGATGCGCCTTTGGGGATTTGCGAGTTATGTTACGGCATGGACCTTTCCACCGGAGCCATGGTTGAACAGGGCATGGCCGTGGGGATCATTGCCGCACAAAGTATCGGTGAGCCGGGCACGCAGTTGACGATGCGTACCTTCCATATCGGTGGTATCGCTTCACGTGCCGTCGAAGAAAGCGAGATTCGCTCGAAAAAAGGCGGAACTATCCAGTTCACTCGTCTGAAGGTCGTGCGTAACGACGCCGGTGAACAATTGGTGCTCACGCGTAACGGCGAGATCGTGATTCTCGACCCGCGCGGTCGCGAACTCGAACAGTTCGAAGTCCCAGCCGGTGCAACCTTGTCGGTGGAAGAGAATCAGGAAGTCGAAGCCGGCGCGGTGCTTTGCCACTGGGACCCGCACAGTATCCCCATTTTGGCCGAAGTTGGCGGTCGCGTGCGTTTCGAGGACATCGTTGAAGGCGAAACCATGCGAATCGAGAAGGACCCCAGTGGTCACTCTCGTCGTTTGATTATGGAGCACAAGGGTGACTTGCACCCGCAGATTGTTTTGGAAGACTCATCGAGCAAGATCCTCGACTTCTACTACGTACCCGAAAAAGCACACATCGAAGTCAACGAGGGCGACGAGATCACAGCCGGTTCGTTGCTGGCGAAGACGCCGCGTGATGTTGCCGGTACGCAAGATATTACCGGTGGTTTGCCGCGTGTTACCGAGATTTTCGAAGCTCGCAAGCCCAAGGAGCCGGCTGTTATTGCCGAGATCGACGGTACGGTCGAACTGTTGGGTGAAAAACGCCGCGGCAAACGTACGATCATCGTGCGCAGCGAGTCGGGCATCGAACGCGAGCACCTTGTCTCGCACGGCAAGCACCTCCGCGTGCATGCCGGCGACTTTGTTCGCGCCGGAGAGGCTCTCGTCGATGGGCCTCTGGTGCCCCACGACATCTTGCGTATTTCCGGCGAGGAGGCAGTGCAACAATATCTCGTGCGAGAGATTCAAAACGTCTATCGTTCGCAACACGTGGGCATCGACGATAAGCACATTGAAATCATCGTTTCTCAGATGCTGCGGAAGGTGAATATCGAGTCGATCGGCAATACGGATCTATTGCCGGGTAGCGTGCTGGACAAGTTCGAGTTCCGCAATGCTAACGAAGAACTGTCAGATTGTGTGAAGATTAAAGAAACCGGCGATAGCGAATTTGAAGAGGGCATAGTCGTGCCGCGAGAGGCGTTCGAACAGGCTAACGCCCAGGTCGAAGCGCTTGGCGGTACGCCGGCCACGTGCGTGCGTCCCGAATCGGCTACCGCTTCGACACAATTGCTGGGAATTACCAAAGCGGCCGTACAAAGTTCCAGCTTTATCTCGGCAGCCAGTTTCCAGGAGACCACCAAGGTTTTGACCGAAGCCGCCCTGGCCGGAAAGGTCGACAATCTGGTGGGATTGAAGGAGAATGTGATTCTGGGTCATCTGGTTCCGGCAGGCACGGGCTTCCAGTCTTTCCAGCATGCCGAGGTGCGGATCCAGCCACAGGCTCTGGATGTGTTAGCGGCCACGACCGAAGCGGCCGAGCAACCGTCATTCCCGTTGCTTGACGATCTTGCCGATCAGCAATCGGTTGAGGGAGGCATACCCGGTGGAATTCCCGACGGAGAGCCCGGCGGTATGTCCAGCCTAGGTGGCGGAATGCCAAGTGGCATGGACGAGGGCATGATGCCTCAAGGATCCGATCCGTTTGCCCCAGAGCCTACGACCGGCGACCAGCCGGTAGGTGATGAAGGTGACGAAGAAGATTCCGGTCGCCAGGCCCCGACTAGCGGACTGGACAGCCTTTTCGGCGGTTCGCCTCCGCTGACACCCCCTAGTGAGTAGGGTAATATAAGTCAATTAATCCGGGGACTTGACAAACGAAACCATTACCTCAAAATAGAAGGTTTTCGACGTCTCCGAAACACCACAATTATTTCGAAATTAATATGCCGACGATCAATCAACTGCTACGCAAGCGTCGCCGGACGCCGCGAAAGTTCAGCAAGGCGCCCGTATTGGACCGCTGCCCGCAAAAACGAGGTGTTTGTCTTCAAGTGAAGACGATGACGCCCAAGAAGCCGAACTCGGCCCTGCGAAAGATTACCAGGGTGCGGCTTTCCAACGGCAAGGAAGTCACGGTTTACATCCCCGGCGAGGGACACAGCCTGCAAGAGCACTCTATCGTATTGGTTCGTGGCGGAAGAATCCGTGACTTGCCGGGTGTGCGTTACCAGGTGGTCCGTGGGGCGTTAGATACATTGGCTGTCGAAGGCCGTAAACAATCCAGAAGCCGTTACGGCGCTAAGATGTCATAAAAGCATTCGTACAGGAATATCCATATGGGTCGCATTACGGCCAGCAGAAAACAACTAGTCGGAGACCCCAAACACGGGTCGCTATTGGCAAGCAAGTTCATCAATTGCCTGATGTGGGACGGCAAGAAGAGCGTCGCGCAGAAGGTTTTCTACGATTGCTTGGAAATCCTCGCCAAGAAGGTCTCGGATGTGGAACCCATCGAGGTTTTTACCCAGGCAATCGAGAACATCAAGCCAAACATCGAAGTGCGCTCGAAGCGAGTCGGCGGTGCCTCCTATCAGGTGCCCATGCAAGTCGGTCGCGTTCGTCAGCAGTCGCTGGCCATTCGCTGGTTGCTGATGGCGGTCCGCGAGAAAAAAGGTCGCCCGGTAGCCGAGAAACTCGCCGCTGAGTTGCTCGCTGCCTATAACCGTGAAGGCGCCGCTATGACCCGGCGCGAAAACGTGCACCGCATGGCCGAAGCCAACAAGGCATTTGCACATTTCGCTTGGTAAAATCGGAACAATTTATATCGCCGTGCCGGTTATCGCAACCGACACGGCGTTTGTGTGCGCTACTATGGCACGTGAACTGAAGAATCTGCGAAATATTGGCATTATTGCCCACATCGACGCCGGGAAGACTACGGTCACCGAGCGGATGCTATTCTATTGCAGTTTCAGCCATCGCGTGGGCCGCGTTGATAGCGGGACCACGGTAACGGATTTCGATCCGGAGGAGCAGGAACGTGGTATCACCATCCATTCTGCGGCCGTTTCTTTCGACTACAAGCCCAAGGGCATTCATATCAACCTGATTGATACGCCGGGACATGTCGATTTTACGGCCGAGGTTGAACGGAGTCTGCGGGTGCTCGACGGTGGGGTGGTCGTATTTAGCGCGCGTGAGGGTGTCGAAGCACAAAGCGAAACCGTATGGCGGCAGGCCGACAAATATCATGTTCCGCGGATTGCTTTCATCAATAAGATGGACCGCGAGGGAGCCGATTTCTTCGCCACGATCGAAGAAATCGAAAAACGTCTGGGGGCGCGGCCCATTCCCGTCACCTTGCCCATTGGTGCCGGGCCGCCTCATTTGGATGACGCCTTCCGTGGGATTATTGATATTATCGAGATGAAACGGCTGACTTTCGATCCCGAGAGCGAAGGCGCTAAAATCGAGATCGATGATATTCCCGAGGAGTTCGTGGAAGAGGCGCAAATGTGGCGGACGCAGATGCTCGATCAACTTTCGCTTTTTAGCGACGATATGACCGAGTTGATTCTTGGAGAGGAAAATATTCCCAACAAACTCATCCGCCAGACGATCCGCGACGCCACGCTGCACAACATGACCGTGCCCGTCTATTGTGGATCGGCCCTGGATGGCATCGGTGTACAGCCGGTACTCGACGGCGTGGCCGACTATCTGCCCAGCCCGGCTGACATGCTGCCGGTGGAAGGTATCGATCCCAAGAAAAAGGACGCAAAAGCCAAGCGGAAACCCGACATCAAAGAGCCGTTCTGCGGGCTTGTTTTCAAGATCCAAGCCGACCGCCATGGCGATTTGCATTATTTACGCGTTTATTCGGGCGAGTTGAAGGCCGGCAGCCGCGTTTACAATCCGGGCAAAGATAAGAAAGAAAACGTGCCCCAGCTTTGGCATATCCAGGCCGATCGGCGACAGCAAGTCGAATCGGTATCTGCCGGCGATATCGTGGGCATTATCGGGCTGCATCACTCGGTCACCGGCGATACGCTCTGCTCCACAAAAGAACCTATCATCCTTGAATCCATCGTTTTCCCCGAAACAGTGATCTCCATGGCCATCGAGCCGGAGAATTCGACCGAGCGGAAGAAACTGGGGGAAGTGCTGGATATGATGAAGCGTCAGGATCCGACTTTCCGGGCCGTAACCAGCGAAGAAACCGGGCAAACGCTAATCAGCGGCATGGGTGAACTGCATCTGGAAGTGATCAAGCATCAACTATTGCGCGAGTACAAGCTCAACGTTCGCGTGCATAATCCGAGGGTCAGCTACCGCGAAACCATCAAAGAGCCTGTCGAGGTAACCGGGCAGTGCCACCGTTCGATGGGCGGGCAGAATCTTTGCGGCGAGATCAGTATCCGTATGGAGCCTAATGAGGGTGGTGAACGCTCAATCACGGTGCTGGCAAATTGTGGAGACTGTATGACTCCGGAGTTACTGACGGCCAGCATGGAGGTTCTCAAGGAACAGGGCGAAGGTGGCGGCTCGCTGGGATTCCCTTTGATGAACGTCAAAATTACCGTTACCGGTGGGAGAATGCACGAGACGGATTCTACCGATGTGGCTTTTCGCATGGCGGCCGCCGACGCCTTCAATAAGGCCCTGCAAAAAGCGGGCATAGCGCTTTTGGAGCCGATCATGCGGCTGGAAGTAACCACGCCGGAAGAACACCTGGGCGACTTCGTCAGCGATTTGCAGAAACGCCGTGCCGTAATCACCAGAACCCACAACCGCGGTGGCGATGTTATTATCGAGGCGCAGGCTCCCCTGGCCGAACTGTTCGGCTATTCCAGCGCCATGCGCGGGTTAAGCCAAGGTCGCGCGACTTGCACGATGGAGCCTTCTACATACGGGCCCACGCCGCCGGAGGTATTGCGGAATTTTATCTAAGTCGGATTATCCGCATTGGTTCGACCAAGGTGGAAGTTGCTTCCACCGGCGAAACGCTTTCAAGGATCTGCCGCGCAACCGCCGTCGAGCTCCAAGTGAACAGTCCGTTTTATGCCGCGATGATACGCGGACGCAAGCTTCCGTTTTGATCGCTGTGGTACTCGGGCACAATACTTTGGAGAAGGGCTACGACTTCGTGTGGCTTTTCCACGGCCGTTCGTTCCAGATCGTCGATGGCTGCCAGGATTTGCTGAGGATTGCAGGGGCGGTGGTCGGCGACGGTGATTTTATCATGTAGGGTGGGTAGCTGTTGCTCACCGCTTGCGCGTAGTTCTTCGTATAGTTTTTCGCCTGGTCGCAGTCCGGAGAATTCGATCTCGATATCTTCGCCAACGCGCAAGCCCGAAAGGCGTATCATATCCGAAGCCAGGTCGACTATGCGAACCGGATCGCCCATGTCGAGGACCATGATTTGTCCGGTTTTGCCGATAGTGCCGGCCTGGATTACAAGGCGAGCGGCCTCGGGTATGGTCATGAAGTAGCGTTCCATCTTGGGATCGGTTACGGTCACTGGCCCACCGTGAGCGATCTGTTCGCGGAATACTTGAACCACGCTGCCGGCCGAATCGAGAACGTTGCCGAAGCGAACGGTTACAAAACGGCAATCGGACATGTTGCTGAGCGACTGCACATAAAGTTCGGCCACGCGTTTGCATACTCCCATCACGCTGGTGGGATTAACCGCCTTGTCAGTGGATATCATTACGAAAGATTCGACGCCGTGAGTCATGGACAGATCGGCCAATCGTCGCGTTGCGGCCACGATGTTTTTCACGGCCTCGCCGGGATGGTCTTCCATTAAGGGGACATGCTTGTAGGCCGCTGCATGGAAGATGACGTCCGGTTGATATTCCTCAAGGATGTTCGCGATGCGGCGCTGGTCGAGAATGTCGGCGATGCAAACGTTCAGTTCCACATCCGGATACATCTGTCGCAATTCGCGTTCGAGGAAGAACTGGCCATTCTCCGAGCGATCGACCAGCACCAGGCGTTTAGGTGAATATTTCAGTAGTTGACGACATATTTCCGAACCGATACTGCCGGCCGATCCGGTGACCATCAGCGTGCGGTGGTCGATCCACTTGTGGATGTTTTTCATGTCCAACTCGACCGATTCACGCTGCAGAAGGTCGTCGATGGCCACGGGGCGAGGATGGATGGCAAGATGGCCCTTCAGTAGCTGTTCAAAACTGGGCAAGACCTTGACGTGGATTTGGTGTCGGCGGGTATCTTCGACAAGGTTGCGGATCTGGCGTCCGGATAGTTCACCGCTGGCTATAAACACTTGTTTGACACCCCGGTGTAGGGCGAGTTGGCACGTTTGTTCGAGAGTGCCCACGATACGCACGCCGCCAATGCGCGTGCCCAGGCGGCGGCTGTTATCGTCGATGAAACCGACAACTCTATATGTGGATGATCCGTCGCGGATAATGGTTCTCAGCAGTGATTCGCCGGCATCATTGGCCCCCACAATAAATGCCGGTATGCGATCGACGTTGAATAATAATGACGATCCACCTTCGTGCAGTAATCGCAAAAAGGCCCTGGCCCCACCGATAATCACGATTGTTGTGCCCCAGTCCAAGAGAAAAATACCACGGGGTATACTCTCTTGGGGTAAAACAAACCGGTTGACGAGAACCGTAACCACCGTGGCGCAGGTGGTGGCTTTCAGCAAATTGACAAGGTCGTAGAAAGTATGAAATCGGCCCCAGCTACGGTGTACGCCGAACCAGGCGAAAATCACCAATTTAACGCCAATGAACCAACCCACTGTAGACCAAAAGATGTCTGCTTGAGTGCCGTTCAGCCGCCCCTCGAGTCGCATCCAGTAACTCATGTAGTGGATGGCGAAAAAGACCGGTAAGAAAAATGCCAACAAGATGATAATAGTGCGAAGACCATTAATCAGACTGCTTATGATTGACCCTTTGCATTCGCCGGGCGCATCTTTTGCATCCATGAAGTCGACGGTTTCAACCGTATTCACATTGGACCTCCATGTCCAAGATTGCCTATGTTACGCACACTGCCTCAATGTTCATGTAATTTTGTGTGAACGGTCCGAAAAATCGGTTATTTTGCAGCCGTTCCTATGAACCAGTTGAGTGTTTGAGGCAGCGAGAGTACGATATCCGGCCAAAATATTCAGTAGCAAAATTTAACAAATTTCACAAAACCGAGTCAACACCACTAATATGCTAAAAATACGTGTTTTATCGGGCATTTCGAAGGTTCCGGGTGGTTGTGGGGCAGATCCGTGGGCGGTATAATGCTCGGTTCTATTTCAGTAAATGGGGCACAGAGTTACGAAGATTATTTCTACCCCGCCTACGGTGGGGGTAAGTTTTTCGCAAAGGAGATATACAGTGGCAATTCGTGTTGGTATCAATGGTTTTGGGCGGATCGGTCGTTTGGTTTTCCGTGGCTTGGCTGCCCGGCCGGACGTGTTTGAAGTGGTCGGTATCAACGACTTGACCGACAACAAAACCCTGGCAACTCTTCTGAAGTATGACAGTATACATCGTCGTTTCCCGGGAACGGTCGATTACGATGATGAGAACTTGACTGTCAACGGTAAGAAGATCAAGGCTCTGGCCGAGCGTAATCCGGCCGCGCTGCCTTGGGGAGACTTGGGAGTAGACGTGG
>JAFGTN010000445.1 GCA_016934075.1 Pirellulales bacterium | reverse complement strand
TCAGTCAAGACAATGTAAAAGAAACCTTCGCTTCGCAAAGCTTTCTTTTACATGTGCCCTTGACTCGCAATTTTGCAAAAGTCCAGTGAATAATACAAATTGTATCCCATTCTGTAGTGATATGGGAATATCAGATATAGAGTCATTCCCCACGTATCTCCTTTTCAAGGCCCCAATACAACCTCCAGTGTCTAAGCTACCTGAAAAACTCGGGAACACCCCCTGTACTCTGCCATTCTACCTTCCGTCTTCCGACTTTCGACCTTTTCCAATTTGACCCTCAACACCTCTCTCCGTACGATTACCTTGGAGAATAGAGCGATGAGATCCGCAACCGCCACGCTGGTCGGCGTTTCGTTCTTCGTCTGCGCCTTCCACCGGTTATGGCCGGTGAGCGATGTACGCGAAATCAACGAGTCCGTGGCGCCGGCAGCACAATCAGACAGGGAAGAGCCGATGTTCGAAAACGAACTGATTAAACAGACTAGTCCATACCTGTTGCAACACGCCCACAACCCGGTGAACTGGATGCCCTGGGCCGAGGCGGCCTTCGAAAAAGCCCGGCGAGAAGACAAGCCGATTTTCCTCTCCGTCGGATATTCCACCTGCCATTGGTGCCATGTAATGGGGCACGAGTCGTTCGAAAATGAAGAGGTGGCCACGATTCTCAACGAGCATTTCGTTTCCATCAAGGTCGATCGCGAAGAACTGCCCGACGTCGATGCACAGTACATGCTGGCCACGCAATTGATCACCCGCCAAAGCGGCGGTTGGCCTAACTCGGTCTGGCTGACGCACGACCGTCGACCGTGGTTCGCGGGCACATATTTTCCTCGCGAGGACCGTGGACGCCAAGCGGGTTTCAAGACATTACTGCTACACCTGGCTCAAGTTTGGAAGACACAGCGGTCCGATGTGGAAGAACAAGCCCGACATGTGGCCGATGCCATCCGCCATGCCGCCTCCGGCACGTTCGATCCGCAAGACGACCGTCCGCTAGGCCGCGACTTAATAGACAACGCCGAACAGATTCTTTCCGAGCAATATGATCCACGGCATGGCGGCTTCGGCAACCGGCCCAAATTCCCGCCTCATGGGGTGTTGTCATTGCTGATATCCCAACAGCGAAGATCGCCGCAGCAGCGGCGTCTGGGAGTGATCGTGAACACGCTCGTGGCCATGAACCGCGGTGGCATATACGATCATGTGGGCGGCGGTTTCCACCGCTACGCCACCGACGAGCGTTGGCTGCTGCCGCATTTCGAGAAAATGCTTTACGACAATGCGCAACTGATACACGTTTATGCCGATGCATACGAGTTGACCGGCAGAGAAGAATTCGGACGCGTAATCGCCGAAACATTCGCCTGGCTCACCCGTGAGATGACCGATCCCGGCGGAGGTTTCTATTCGGCCCTGGACGCCGACAGTCTCAACGAGGACGGCCATACGGAAGAGGGCAAATTCTATGTATGGACGCCGGCCGAGATCATCGACACGCTCGACGAAACGGACGCCAAGCTGTTTATCGAGATTTACGGAATTGCAGAGGGTGGAAATTTCCGCGACGAAGCCACGGGGCGACGGACTGGTAACAGCATACCCTTCCTGGCCGGATCGCTGAGCGTGGCGGCTGAACATGTGCAACTCGACGAAAAAGAATTGTTCCGACGGCTGAAAAAAATCCACGGCAAACTTTTGACCCAACGTGAAAAACGCCCCCGCCCACACCTCGACGACAAGGTACTCACCGCTTGGAACGGACTGATGATCATGGGCCTGGCCCATGCCGGTCGCGTGCTGAACGAACCGCCGTATATCGAAGCCGCCGCGCGGGCAGCCGATTTTGTGCTCGAAAATCTTCGAGAAGAGGATGGGCGGCTCCTGCGTACCTGGCGGCGAGGAAAGGCCAAGCTGCCGGCTTATTTGAACGACTACGCTTTTTTCATCGCGGGCCTGCTCGAACTGCACCGGGCAATGGGACAAGATCGCTGGTTGCGGCACGCCGATGCGATGACCGAGCTGATGATCCGAGATTTCGGCAACGACGAATCCGGCGGATTCTTTCTCACCTCGGACAAGCACGATACGCTCTTGTTCCGCGGCACGGGCCTGGGGGGCGGCGGCAACATACCTTCGGGCGGCGGTGTCGCTACCCAAGTGCTAGTCCGCCTGAGCGTCCTTACCGGAAACAAAACATACGCCGACGTCGCCGCCAAGGCGTTGGTGGCAAGGAAAAGCAGCATGTGGCGGCAGCCTTATCAAGCCGAACATTTTATTATAGCACTAGGCGAGTATCTGGATATGGCAGAAGAAGGAAAACTACCGCCGCTCGAATCGCCAAAAACTATGGCAAGAGATGAAAGTGTTGCGGCCGATGCAAGTGTTTCCGAACCGCCACTGCATTTACGGGCATTTGCCGCGCGAGATCGAGTCGCGCCCGGGGAAGTGCTGCGCGTGGCCGTGCAAATCGAAATCGACAAACCATGGCACATTTATTCCGACCGGCCGGGTTCGGATATTCCCATCAAAACGCTGCTTACTTTGGAGTCCCCAAACGCCACGCTCGAGTCGGTCCACTACCCGAAGGGCAAACCGCTAGCCGACCCCAACGATGGCGAGACACTTTATACCTTTTCGGGTAAGGTTACGCTTACAGCCGTGATCCGTATCAATGCCAACGCCCAGGGGCCGGTCGCGCTGAATTTCAAACTCCGGGCCCAAGCCTGTGACGAGCGGCAATGTCTGCAACCTCGAACATACGAGTTGCCAATCGAGGTCCTCGTCGCGGGCGACCCGGTACCAGCCGCAAAGGTCGCATCCCCGTCGAAATAGGCGTTTTTTTCGCCATCGCCGAAATGACCGTCATATTCAGCTTGTGGCTAATGTCAGGGCCATCGGGTGTGCTTAAGCCAATACTTCCATCCGCCCCCAATCGGGGCTATAATTCATAGATTGGCGACTACTCGCAGCCCTTTGAAAAGGGGCACTCGGAGACCGGTAGGGAAACCTTACCGACGATTGCAGGCAAGATGCCTGCACCACAATACCTTCTACCATCATTACGCGTAAGAAAGTACATCGAACCAATGCCCGTAACAGCAAAATCAAGCAAAAATTTTCTCTTTCGGATGGGTCTGCTCGCGGTTTGTTTAAACGGCTTCTCCCTGTGGTTTTTTTATGACGGGACCTTCACTTATCCGAAAAAGCAAGAGCAAGCGTTGAAGTATCTCGAATTCAAAGAGAAGGGCGAGAAGGAGGCCGAGGAGGCTAAAGAAAACAACAAGAAACTGGATCAGCCAGATAAGTGGAAAGACGAATGGAAGGCTTACGCGGAAGAGCAGGGCTGGCCGACCGAAGCCCCCGACAATCCCAAGGAAGAATTCCAATTCTATAATCTTTCTGATTCTCTTACGATCCATATTCCTCAATACATATACGGGGGCATCGTACTCCCGTTTGGGATCTTGTTCCTGATCATTTTCATTCGTGCCAGCCGGCGATGGATCGAAATGAACGAGACGGGTATCCGCACAAGCTGGGGGCGAGAATTCGCCTTCGAACAGATCGTTTCTTTGAACAAGAAACAATGGCGCAAAAAAGGCATCGCCAAAATCTACTTCGATGACAATGACCGCAAGCGCCGCGTCGTGCTGGACGACTGCAAATACGATGTGGAGCCGACCAAAGCGATATTGGTCGAGGTCGAATCGCGCATCGGCCACGATAAAATCACCGGTGGCCCTCCCGAAACGGTCGAGCAAACCGAGCCGCAAGCGGAAGAACAAGCGAAACAATCGGCCGAATAATCGATTGTAGGGTGTGTCCGCGACGCACAAACAGCTACTCATGAAATCCGATATTATGGGTGGCTGGTGGCAAGGCAAAGCGAAGTTCCAGACTTAAACTTTGGGGCATCGCTTTACTTTACCCCAGCCACCCATTTGCTATAATGAGAGGCAATATACCCGCAATGTCATAATAAGCCCGAATTAAGAAGGATTTCAAAATGAGTAGATATCAAAGCATTGTCCTGTTTTTGTTCATTTTCGCAGTCTTCCTCTCGACGGGCACGGCTTCGGCCATCGAATGGAAAAGCGGCATCGTCTGGCCCGAACCGCCGGTAGTCGATCCGGGGCCAGAGCCCAAAACTCCTGTTCCCCCGCCGCCCGACGCGATCGTGCTCTTCGACGGC